>JBMYQZ010000046.1:0-15302 GCA_049601855.1 Limisphaerales bacterium
ACCGGTTCAGGGACAATGGCTCCATTTCTCGATGGGTGCCGCAACGCACTTTCTCGTTTTGCGCGAAGAATTTGAAGGTGGCTCGCAGGCCGCTGCGATTGCCTTGCCCGGTGAGTTCGCCTCCGGTGCGCATCGCGCTCGGTTTTCTCGTTTTGACGGACAACTCTACGTTGCGTCCTCCCAGGGCTGGGCCAACTACGGAGTGCAGGATGGGGCCGTGCAACGCGTTCGTTTCACGGGTGGCAGCTATTCCTATCCGGTCGCCTACGAAACGCGGGACAACGGCATCCTGCTGACTTTCGCCAGTTCTCAGAGCGAAGAGCGATTCGACCGGAAGAATTGGTTCGCCCAGCAGTGGAACTACCGCTACGGCCCCGGATACGGATCGGCCGAATACTCGGTGAACGATCCCTCCGTGACGGGGCATGACCGAGTGATGATCAAGTCCGTGCAACGTCTCGAGAATGGACGCCAGCTGTTTCTGGAGATTCCCCAAATGCGCCCGGTCAATCTTCTGCACCTGCACTGTGCCGGCGCGCTGCGGTTGGAACTTTTCGTGACCATCCATCGACTCGGCGATCCGTTTACAGAATTCAAACGCTACCAGCAAATCGCGAAAACGTTCGGTGTCGATGTCGGCGTGGCGAAGGTCGACATGACGGATCCGAAATTGCTGATGACCGCCTGTTCGGCCTGTCATCACCCCGAGCAGCGGATTGTGGGGCCATCGCTGAATGAAATTCGCCAACGCTACGCGAGCAATCCCGCCGGCATCGTGCAGTGGGCGATGAACCCGCAAAACAAGAATCCCCAATTGCCTCCGATGCCGTCGTTCGCCTTCCTGGGCGAAGACAAACTCCAATTGATCGCCGAGTACATTCTCCGGTGATTTGGGCTTTTTGCGAGGACAGATTGTGGAACAGTGGTCTTATCCACGAATGAGCGCGCGTTGCCGAGAACTTCCTCTTCTGCTTTTGCCGCTGATCTTGTGTTCCCTCCCGGCTGCCGAGGTGATTCATCTGCGCCAATCCGGTCGGACCGAATTGACGGAATCGGGACGTTCGCCGGGAAACCTGATTCATCCGGTCAAGTTGACCAACGACGTGAGTTGGCGCTTTGATGGTCGGCAGCAGGTTCTGCATTCGGTCCCGAGCAACACTGAAGGCTTTGCGGTGAACTTTACCTGGGAGGGATTCTTCCTGACGCCGAAGGAGAATCGTTACTCGACGGACACGGGTATTGCCGACCGGTTCATCTCGCAGTTTGCATTCAGCAAAGGCAACTGGACGCGTTTGGCGATCGGCTTGGTGGCTGACCGGAGTGGCAAGCCACGCCTCGGTGTGGAGCTGGAAGGGTTTGAAGGGCGAACCTTTGGCATGGGCGATCGTGTGGTTACGACGGATCGCTGGCATCATTTTGCGCTCGTGCATGAAGGGACTCCGGATGCGGCGCGAATTCGCTGGTTTCTCGATTACCGGCAATGTGGCGAGATCCTGTTGGGCGGCCAGGCGAATCAGAACACGCTGCGACCACCAGGCAGCGCGCCTTTCACGGTCGGAGCCCGTTTGATTCAGAACGGCGTGGTGAATCGTGGCTTCGACGGGTTCATGGATGAGGTCCGGCTTTCGCCCGGTGTGTTGTCACCCAAGGCTTTCCTGCGTACCTCCAAACCGACCACGAACGAGTTTCGCATTCTCAGCATACGCGCGCGGAAGCGGTCGGAGATCTGGAAAGAGCGGCAGGAATGGGCAGCGCGGCAAGTGGATCAATGGATGCCGGAGAAAGCCCAGTTGATTCTCGATTCAACCGGACCCGAGATCGGTGATGAGCGATTTGTCCGACGGCTTGCTCTCGCCGTGAAGGGGCGGATTCCGACGCTGGAAGAAATGGAACGTTTTTCGTCCGATCGCCGCGCCGACAAACGCGTACGTTGGATCGATGAATTTCTGGCGTCGTCCGAGTGGGCCGATGGTTGGGTGGGCTACTGGCAGGATGTTCTCGCCGAGAATCCCTCCGTGGTGTTTCCAACCCTGAACAACTCCGGCCCGTTTCGGCAATGGATCCATTCGTCCTTCGCCACGAATCAGCCCTTCGATCGGTTCGTGACCGAATTGCTCCTCATGGAACGGAAGGGAACCGATGACAGTCCGGCGAGCTTTGCTTTGGCGACCCGCAATGATGCGCCGATGGCGATGCGGGCGAACGTGGCGCTGAAGGCCTTCGCTGCAGTGGACCTGAAGTGCGCGCGTTGCCACGACTCGCCGGTGGATCGTTTCAAACAGGGAGACCTGTTCGTGGCGGCGGCGTATTTGAACAACGGGCCGTTGCAAGTCCCGGTGACCAGCGTGGCGGCCGTGAAGAAGACGAGATCGATCAAGACCTGGCTGAAGGCCGGACAGAATATCGAACCGGAGGGTCTCGCCGCGCATTGGCTGCCAGCGGCGGGATCGCTCAAGGATCTGCATCCGATCGTGTCGGGCAATCGCCGTGCCGAGTTCGCCGCCTTGATTACCTCTCCGAATAACCCACGTTTTTCCGACGTGATTGTGAACCGTGTGTGGAAGCGGCTCTTCGGCGAGGGAATGGTGGAGCCGGTCGATCACTGGAACGAGCCACCGGAAGACGTCGATGAATTGCGAATGCTCAGCGCCTGGTTCGTTCGCAGCGGCTACGATCTCAAGGCCCTGACTCGGCTCCTTCTCAATTCCCCGCGTTGGCAATCACATGGGGAAACAGAACGTCGGATGACGGCGGAGCAACTGGTGGATTCGCTTTTCCTTGCGGTGGGCAAGGAGTTCGAAGGCGAAACGATGGGGGTTCACGGAACAGATCCGGGCTCGGCTCAGTTGCCACAGCCGAAACGCAGCTGGCAGTTCGCGGCCTTGCCCAACGAACGCGATCGGCCGGCACTGGGCATGCCGGTGAACCAGACGATCGTCGACGTGCTCACCACTTTCGGTTGGAATGGCAGTCGTCAACAACCGCGGACGGAGCGGGAACTGATCACGACTCCCTTGCAGCCGTTGATTCTTTTCAATGGCGTTGCCTCGCAGCGGATCGTGCGCTTGTCCGATCGCAGTGCCATCACGGAGCTTTGTCTGGCGGTGGATGCAGCGGATGAACTGGTGGAAAAGCTTTTCCTCAGGGTGTTGTCCCGGCGGCCGGCCGATCGGGAACGAAAGGCGTTTGTGTTATTGCTCAAGGCCGGTTTCGAAGACCGGAAGACGGGGCACACGAAAGAGAAGCTGCCGCCCCTGACCACCTTTCAACCGGATTGGCGGAAACATCTGCGGCCCGAACAGAGCGAGTTGATGATGGCTGCGCAGAAACGTGTGGCACTGGGTGAGCCGGCAACGAAGCGACTGACTACGGCTTTTCGTGAACGGGTGGAGGATTGTGTGTGGGCGCTGATCAACAGTCCGGAGTTCTCGAGATTGCCATGAATCTTGAAGAATCGATCTCAAGACGTCGCTTCCAGCAAGTGTTGGGACTGGGCGCGTTGTCGGCAGCCGGGAGTACTCGGGCGATGACGCAAGGGCGGGCGCGTTCGTGTGTGTTGATCTGGTTGGGCGGCGGCATGTGTCATGTCGATACCTTTGATCCCAAGCCGGTGGGCGATCCGGCGACGCAAAAGCCCGGCTCTGCCTATCCTTCCATTCCCACGGCGATTCCTGGAGTCCGAGTCTGCGAGCATCTCGAACTCACCGCCAAGCTGCTCGATCGCGGTGCGATCATCCGCTCCCTGAATCATCCCCTGAAGATTGATCATGCGGATTCAACCAACCTGATGAAGACCGGGCGATTGACGAGCGGGACGGTGGTGTATCCCTCGCTGGGTTCGCTGGTGAGTCATGAACTGGGGCCGCGGGTGGAAGATGTGCCGCCGTATGTCGTGATGGGTTTTCCGAATGTCACGCGCGGGCCGGGCTTTTTGGGTGGGCGTTACAGTTACGTGTATCTCACGGATCCTCGTTCCGGGCCGTCGGGACTGCGGCGGCCATACGATCTCACGGAAGACCGTGAACATCGCCGGTTCGAGTTGCTGGATGTCCTGCGCCGGGATGATTACCAGAACGTGGCCGCACGTGATTATGACGAAGCCATCGGACAGGCGAAGCGTTTCATGAAGGGATCGTTTTCCAAGGTGTTCGATCTCGATGCCGAGCCGGGATACATCCGTGACCGTTACGGTAGCCATTTCGGCCAACGCTGTTTGTTGGCCCGACGCTTGGTCGAGTCGGGGACGCGCTTCGTGGAGGTGGCCTACGATCTGAATTTCAAGAACGGCACGGGCTGGGACACGCATCGTCATGGGCAGGCCAAGCAACATCTGCTCATCCATGACCTCGACCAGAGTCTGAGTGCGCTGGTGCGTGATTTGGAAATGCGCGGTTTGCTGGATGAGACCCTTGTCGTCGTCGCCACGGAGTTCGGTCGCCCACCGGAGTTTGATGCGCAAGGCGGACGCGGGCATCAATCGGCGGCTTTCTGCGCGGCGATGTTTGGTGGTGGACTGCGCTCAGGGCAGGTGATCGGCGCCACGGATGAGTTCGGCCGGAAGATCGTTGAGCGTCCGGTTTCCGTACCAGACTTTCATGCGACCATCCTCAGTGCGCTCGGGGTGAATCCGCACAAGGATCTCTACGATGGCAAACGGCCGATCCCGATTACGGACCATGGCCAGCCGATCGCCGAGCTGTTTGCCTGAGAGAATTGAGTGTCGCCGCGCAAGGCGGTTTGATAGCTTCAAAGACTGATGGGCGCGGACAAGACCGAACAAAAAATGATCGAGCAATGTCGCCGGGGCAACCCGGAGGCATGGGATCAATTGTTCGATCGGCACTACTCCGCAGTGGGACGCTACGTCTTTCAACTCGCCCCGGATTTTCAGCGGTCCGATGTCGAGGAAATCTGTCAGGAGACCTTTGTTTCCGTCATCCGCAACCTCGAGAAATTCAACGGCGCCTGTCAGTTGCAGACCTGGATCTTCAAGATCGCCGGGAATAAATCGCGCGACTATCGCGAGAAATTGAAAGCCGCCAAACGCGGTGGTGGAATGAAGCCCTTGAGCATTGATGAACCCGATCCGGAGACGGGACGGAAGATCGATCCCGCCGCTGGCGCCCGTTCGCCAGACCAGGCGATGATGACGATGGAGAACGCGGCGCTCGTTGGCCATGGGCTGGAAGAATTGCAGGAGAACTGCCGCGAAGTGATCGATCTGCGTTACTTTGGCGACTGCAGCTACAAGGAGATCAGCAAGATCCTGAATCTCAACGAGAAGACGGTGAGTTCCCGGTTGAGCAAGTGCCTCGATAAGCTCGAGGAGATCATGAAGATGAAATTTTCCGGAGAGAACTTTCCGGTTTCCCCGTCGAACTACCATTGAGCGAACATGGCTGCGCAACGTGAAATTGAACGTCTGATCGGCAAGTACCGGCTTCACCGCGAAGCGCGGGCTGGCGGGCCGTTGGTCGTCGATGAGCGTACACGCGATCGCCTGATGAGCGTGGTGGAGGATCAATACGGCACCTCGGGTTTTGTATCCTCGCAGGAGGCCGCAGAGAAATACGCGGAGTCCCTTGCCTGGCAAAAAGGAGGCGAAAACTGGTGGCATCGGATGGTACCGTGGATCGGTTTCGCCGGCGTCTGCTGTCTCGCCCTGGTCGTCATTTTTGTGGCGGCGAATCACGGCGAGGATTCGAAGCAGGCCTTGGTCAAAGGTCCGGATCTGATGGACGAGGTCGAACACAGGAGCAAGGCCCCCGCAGCCCCCGTGGTGGCTCCGACACAACCGGCTTTGAAGGACGCGGGACGTGCCGAGCAAGACGATTCCGCGGCCGGGGCTGTTGGTTCGGTCAACGTTGCTCGACCGACGAAGTCAGCCCCGAGGCCCAAACAGGTGGCCCCGTCAGCCATTGTCATCACGGCGCCTTTGCCTGACCCGTCCGCTCCCATGGCGGAGGAACCGATCGATGCCCGTCGTCAGGCGGATGCTTCCGTCGTAACGGCGCCGCGTGTGTCGCCGGCCAGATCGATCGCGCCTTCGAAATTGGATGCCGACACGACTCCGGCATCATCCATGGTGCCCGTCGGCGCCCGATCCTCGTCGGCGAAGAAAGCGCCGGTGTTGAAGCCTTCGCCGAAGCGAATGTCCAACAAGGTGGCGATTGCCCCGTTGCCGCCACCCCGTGAATCGACGGCGCAGGCGGTTTCGCCGATGACTTTTGATCCGGCTCCAGCAACGGTTGATTTGTCGAACCCTCCGATCGAGCCGATAACTCCGATTGCCCCGAGTGGTCCGGTGGCCAAGGCGCTGCCGCGGGCGAATCGGGATCGCCAGGTGCGCGTGCAGCCTCCGCAGACTCCGATCGTCTGGGAAAACCCCAAGCGCGCGGCTGCCACTGCGGGTGGAAGATCGGCTCCAGGAACGGAAGTGAACGCGCCGGCATCAACCCCGCGCATGCAGAGATTCCGGAGCACGGGTCCGGTGGTGTATCGGCGCAAGATCAATGCCACCACCGGCTTCGTGATCATGGGGCAATTCGACCTGTTGACTTCGGGTAGCCGGATCACCGTCAAGGACGCCGACGGTTCGATCTACAGCGGTCGTGTTTCTTCCGCGCAGGCAGACCGATTTGCTTTCCACGTGGAAGGTGTCAATCGTACCAGCAAGCAACGCGTGGGATTTACTGGTAGTTACTCGCCGACTGGGTCCAGTCCTGATGGTCTGCGGCAACGGACCACCGGCGCGGGCTTGCAGGGAGAGATCAAGGTCGGTGGCGGACAACCCGGCAAGTTGACCGCCCGGCGCATTCGTTGATCACCGAGGGACGAACGAATGAAGGCAGCAGTTTTATACGGTCAGGAGGATGTTCGCGTCGAAGAGGTGGAGATCGCGCCGCTGAAAGTCGGCGAAGTCCGCATCCGCATCGAGGCGGCTCTGACTTGTGGCACGGACTTGAAGGTCTATCGGCGCGGTTACCACGCATTGATGATTCGTCCGCCGGCGGTGTTTGGCCATGAACTGTCCGGCGTGATTTCCGAGGTGGGTGAGGGGGTCGAGGAATGGCTGGTAGGCGATCGGGTCGTGGCGGCGAACTCGGCTCCCTGTGGTGAATGCTCCCTGTGCCTGCACGAACAGGAATCCTTGTGCGATGACCTGCTGTTCCTGAACGGCGCGTATGCTGAGTACATCAACGTTCCGGCGCGGATCGTGGAGAAGAATCTCCTGCGCGTGGGACCCGATACCAGCTTCGCCGATGCCGCCCTCACCGAACCGCTTGCCTGTGTGGTGCAAGGTGTGGCCGAGAGTCGTCTCTGGCCCGGCGACCGCGTTCTGGTCATCGGGGCCGGGCCGATCGGCTTGATGTTCGTCGCGCTTGCGCATCATCTGGGTTGTCACGTGACCGCGGCGGGGCGGAATCCCGAACGCCTTGCCGCCGCCCGAAATCTCGGCGCCATGCACATCCTCGACATGACCGGCAAGGACGACCTTGTCTCCACGGTGAGGTCTGCTCCCAGCACGGGACACGGCTACGACGTCGTCATCGAGGCCACCGGCAAGCCGGAAGTCTGGGAGGCTGCCGTCGATCTCGTCCGCAAAGGTGGCCTGGTGAATTTCTTCGGCGGATGCCCTTCCGGAACGACCGTGAATCTCGACACCGGTCGACTGCATTATTCCTCGATCACGCTCAAGGCCAGTTTTCATCACACGCCACATTCCGTGCGCAAAGCGCTGGAGTTCATCGAGAAAGGTGTGGTGACAGCTGAAGAGTTTGTTGGGCAGGAAACCAGCCTGGATGAATTGCCCGATCTCTTGAAAGCAATGACGACGAACAACCGCGTCATCAAGACGCTGATTCGGGCATAGGATTCACCATTCCCGCTACGAGCGAAGGTTACTCCAACACGTTCTCCAGACAGTCGGTGAGATAAGGCATCAACTGTTTCTTGCGGGAGACGACACCTTGCAGGTCGTATATACCTGGTTCCTTTTCCGTGTGGCTGATCTGTTGGTGGAAGAGTTCGCTGCCGGCGAGCACGAGGAGGGAGTTTTGCTTGGTGACGTCAGTGACGAGCAGGGCGGAGAAGTAGTAGCCATGGTCGCTGCGGTAGCGTTCCAACGAGCCCTGTACCTCCACCTTCTGCTTCCAGAAGGTGTCGAAGCCGATCTCCTCGATCTGCGCGACGCTGAACTTGCGGCCGTCTTCCTCGTATTCCTTGCAATCCGTGGAGATGGCCTCCGCTGGTTCGCGACTCGTGAGCACCGAGCCGGAGGCGAACAGCTTTTCGGTGAAATCCTGCGCGTCGACACCAGAGAGTTCTTCCAGACGCTTGAGGACATCCGCATCGCGATCCGTCGCGGTGGGGGAATTCAGGTTGAGTGTGTCCGACACCAAACCTGCCAGGAGGAGCCCGGCGATCTTCTTCGGCAATTCCACGCCGTAGCGAAAGAAGCAATCCGCCACGATCGTGCTGGTGCTGCCCACGGGTTCATTGCGGAAGAGCATCGGCTGGTGAGAGGTGAAGGCACCGATGCGATGATGATCGATGATCTCCATGATCTCGACCTTGTCCGCCCCGCGCACGGCCTGCGAAAGCTCGTTGTGATCCACGAGGATCAGGCGGCGATCGACTTTCTTGATGAAATCAGATTTCGAGAGGATACCGATGGTGCGGTTCTCCTTGTCACGAACGGGGAAGGCGGCCATTAGCGAATTCATCGCGTCACGTTGGACGCTTTCGAGCCGGTCATCCTGGTCGAAGGAATCGAATTCCTCGTGCACGACGTGTTTCACCGGCATGGCGGCGCGACAAAGATTGGCGGTGGTGGCGGTGTCGTGCGGCGAGACGATCACGCTCACGTGATTTTCCCGTGCGGCGTCCAAGGTGCGCTCTTCGACCTCATGTCCGCCCGTGACGATCAGGCAACGTACCTTCTCGCGGATGGCCAACTGCTGGATATCCCAGCGGTCGCCGACCACCACCACGAGCTTGTCGGGAGGATATTTATCGAGGCGGGAACCGAAGGCGCGATCACTCATCGCGCCGATCATCATCATCAGTTCCTCTTCCTCCAATGGCCGTTCGGCACTCTTGAGCGACCCTGCGAGCGTCTGCGCCAGGCCGCCCAGGGATGTGAGCAGCTTGCGGGATCCTTCGAGATTCGAGGGATCGGGGACGAAGAATCGGCTGAGCTTGAACATCGACACCAATCCGGCGCAGGTGCGGTTGGGATTGAGGACCGGCAACATCCGGATCCGGCGTTTCTCCATGATCGACACCGCCTGGGCCACGGTCGTGGTGAGGTCCGCGCTCAACACGTCCGTTTGCATCACGTCGCGGACCTTCGGGGAAACATCCGACACGAACTTCGGCGGGCTCATGCCGAAGGTCTTCAACACGAAGTCGATCCGGTCATTTGTCGCGCCGCAACGGGCCGCAACGGCGTCGGGCAGCCCGGTTCGCTGCTTGAATTCCGCGTAGCCGATGGCCGAGCAGATGGCGTCGGTATCCGGGTTCTTGTGGCCGATGACGAGGACTTCGCTCATTTGTTGGGGCCCAGTTAAACCGGCCGCCGGGGGCGCAGGCAACTTGAATCCTTGCGCGCCGCGATTCGCTCACCTTTAATCAGTCCGTGCCGGCCAAAGTCATCGCCATCGCCAATCAAAAAGGCGGCGTGGGTAAAACCACCACCGCGGTCAACCTGGCCGCCTGTGTCGCCTCCCAAGGCACGCGGGTGTTGATGATCGACATGGACCCGCAGGCCAACGCCACCAGCGGCCTCGGATTGGAAAAGACTCCCGGCGGCAGTGTCTACGCCGCACTGCTTGGACAGGAAACCCTCGAATCCCGCATCCAAAGGACCGATTACGAAAATCTCGAAGTCGTTCCCAGCGAAGTTGATCTCTGTGGTGCCGAAATGGAACTTTCCGGACGGGAAGATCACCTCGTCCAACTCCGCAACCTGATCGCGCCCGTCAAGGAGACCGATCGCTACGACCTGATCGTCATCGACTGCGGCCCGTCGCTGAACATCCTCACGCTCAACGTCTTCGCCGCCGCCGATCACCTCGTGGTCCCGCTCCAGTGTGAATACTACGCGCTCGAAGGGATCTCGATGATCACTCGCGTGCTCAATCAGATCCGCGATTCCAAGGTCAATCCCGAGCTCGATCTGCTCGGCGTGATCATGACGATGTTTGACGGACGCACGCGCTTGTCCCGTCAGGTCGTAGATGAAGTCCGCGAGCATTTTGAAGACCGCGTCTTCACCACCAATATTCCCCGCACCACGCGTCTGGCTGAGGCCCCCAGCTTCGGCAAGCCGATCATCTATTACGATCCCTATTCCGCGGGCGCTGCTGCCTACGAAGTCCTCGCCCAGGAACTTCTCGAACGCCTCGGTCTGAAGACTACCGACGCGGCCAACGAGATGGATCCGATGGCACCGCCGGACTTCGCTGCGCCCTCCGGCTTCAAAGCGGCCCGCTGATTTTGGCAGCGAGTGCCATGGCGTCTGAAATCGACCAGATGTTGGCTCGGATCCGCAGCAAGCTCTTCGCATTTTGCCAGATGCTGGACGTCGGTGAACGCCGTTCTCACGAAGACCTCCTGATGTCCGGATGCCTGAGTCCCGAGGAGCTGGAACTGGTGAAAGAACACGAACTGCGGCTTGAGGTGCGCTGCGAGCCGGAACGGACCTACCTCGCCCGGATCGAATTCGCCCATGGCGGAGCGTGTCAGGAACAATCGAGCTCGTTGCTGGGGTTCACTCATCGAGCCCAGATCTCACGGACGGACCTCGCCGCCTGGGTTCACCGTTCGATTCTGGAAGGCAGGAATCCGGGTATCCACATTGAGATCCGCAATGGCGTGTGGGTTGGGGTCGGGGGATCGGATGACGAACAAAATGATACCATCACGATTCTGGCGGACGAACCTCTCGGCGATGAAATCGCCCAGCGGTTTGCCTCCCGTTTGAATTGGCGGAACATGGAACCCTACCAACCGGACGACGGCCCCTGGATCTACAGCGCGCAGATCCCGCGACGCGAATTGGGTGTCTTGACCGAATCCGTGGTGTTCGAGGTTTTGGGTTACCCCGAGGATTCCATCGACGTGGAATGGGCGGAGTTCGTTTGAGTCAGTCCGTGGTTCCCAAGTGGCGGATGAAGAAATCCAGCTGTCGTTTCTTGCCGTAGCTTGATCCGGCGGAGCCGTGGCCGGAGCTGGGTTGGAGGACGAAATCGAAATTCTTTCCGGCTTTCACCAAGGCATCGACGACTTGGATCGTGCTGGCGGGATCGACGTTGCGGTCTTCACCGCCGAGCATGAGGAGGAGGTGACCTTGCAAGCGGTGAGCTTGGGCGTAGTTTGAACTTTCTTCGTAGTGTTTGCCAAGGGGCCAGCCCATCCACGCTTCGTTCCACCAGATCTTGTCCATGCGGTTGTCGTGGCAGCCGCAATCCGCGACGGCGATGTGATAGAAATCGTGGTGCGCGATGAGGGCGCGCATGGCGTTTTGGCCGCCGGCGGAGCCGCCGTAGATGCCGACGCGAGAAAGGTCCATGAACGGGCGGGTCTTGGCGGCGGCCTTGATCCAGCGAATGCGATCGGGGAACCCGGCGTCGCCGAGGTTGCGCCAGCAGACGTCGTGGAACTTGCGGGAACGCCAGTTGGTGCCCATGCCGTCGATCTGCACGACGATGAAACCCTTTTCAGTCAGTTCACGGCGCGAGGTGTAGTCTGTGCGAAATGCCTTCGGCACGAAGGCCCCGTGAGGGCCGGCGTAGATGCTTTCAATGACCGCATACTTCTTCTTCGGATCGAAATCGCGCGGGTAGTGGATGATGCCGTGGATATCTGTTTTGTCGTCGCGGCCCTTCGCAACGAAGCGTTCGGGGTAGCGGTAGCCGGCGTGACGCCAAGCCCGCAGGTCGGCGGTCTCCAGTTCGCAGATCAATTCGCCGTCGCTCGAGCGGCGGAGTTGGTGCACGGGCGGCTTGTCAACGCGGGACCAGGTATCGATGAAATATTTGCGATCGGGCGAGAAGCGAACGGAGTGTGTGCCGTCTCCCTTCGTCAAGACCTTGAAATCGGATCCGTCGAAGTTCACGCGACACAGGTGGGTGTAGTAGGGATCCTGCCCCGGGATAACACCGACGGCATGAAACCAGATTTGTCGCTTGGTCTCGTCGGTGTTCTCCACGCTCTTGACGAGCCATTTCCCTTTCGTGATCTGGTTGATCACGGAGCCTTTTTTCGTGTCGCAGAGATAGAGGTGATTCCAACCATCGCGTTCGGACATCCAGATCAACTGCTCCCCATTCTTCACGAAGCGCAGGTAGGATTTGTAAGCGTAGTCGATGAAGGTATTGCTGGTTTCCTTGACCAAGGTGCTGACGTCGCCGGATTTGGCGTCAATCCCGATGACGCGCAGCAGTTGATGACCACGTTGATTGTGGAGGAAGCTGAAGCGGCTGGAATCGCGTTCCCAGCGCAGCCGGGTGAATCTCCACGGCATGGCAAACTTGTCGGTCGCCACTGCGATCTCGCGACCGGCTTCCGGGTCGAACAGGCGGGGTTGTCGGGCCGGAATGGGATCGCCGGGCTTGAGATACGGATAGGTTTTAAGGTGGGGATGAAGAGCACCGCGCGGAGCGGCTTCCACGTAGGAGACGATTCGTTGCGGCACGATCTGGGTCTGCATCGCAATGAGGCGTTTCGAATCGGGTGACCAATAAACGTCTGGTATTTCCGCGGGCTCATCCTTGCGATCGTATCGCATGCTGATCGCGCGCTCTTGGGTCGCGTCAAAATGAAAACTGTCTTTCGGCTTCGCATCGATGGTCAGTTTGATCTCCTTGCCGGACTTGCGACTGCGAACCCAGAGGTTGTGTTCGCGGACAAAGGCCTCCCATTTGCCGTCTGGGGAACGTCGTCGGGTCTTCGGAGGCACTCGTTCCAAGGGTGTGTAGGATCGCCGTTGCGAGCGACTGGGGCGTCTTACCGCGTCTTGTTCCGAGAGCTTCCCCGTCTTTCGATCCAGTTTCCAGGACTTGCCCTCACCGATCAGCGTGATCGCGTCGTCGGAGTAGCGGAGGTTCTGCACCGGCAGTCGTTCGGGATCCACTTCCCGGCCGATTTGGCGGGCGACGGCTTGGTGATCGAACGCGGGCCTGCGCACGCCGTTGGCCGCATCGACGAAGACGAACTCCCGGCGGTTGCTCGGCAGATCGTTCCGATACCAGAACGTGTCTCCCGTCCATTGTGCCCGGATCGAGGTCTTGTACCCGGCGGGTGGCTTTGGTGGAATCTCCGGCAGATCCGTCGGGACTCCGACGAGGGCAAGCGTTCCAATTAACAAGAGTCCGAGTGAACAATGGCATCGCATGCCCGGTACTTACCCGCGATGAGATTCCAAAACCAGCAGAACAGAATAGTCGCAACGTCGAACGCCGTGCCGCAGGCTGGCCCAAGTCACCGAGGATGAAGAACCGGGCTTTGGTATGGAAAATTACCGGCACCATTGTGGTGGTGTTGATGTCTTGGGTGGTGTTGGAGATGGTCGCTGGTGCCCGGCGATTAGAAGGCGCGCGGGCGTCCCTCAAGCACAAGGGTGAGCCGATGACCTGGCGGGAGATTGTTCCGCCAGTTTCTCCGGGAGCCTTCAACGGGGAAATGGAATTCCTCGCGGCTGTCGACGGAATTGAGGAATTGCCGAAAGGACTGCTGACGGATCGATTTCCCGTTCACGGTGAAAAGATCCCCCTAGCCAGATACGGAGCCATTCCGACGGAGCTTCGGGAGCAAGGAGCGGCCGGGAGTCGCCGGCGCTGGGCGTCCAATATCTGGCTGGAGCTGCGCCCGATCGTGCAGCGCGGGCAATTGAACTGGGAGCACGCCCGTGCTGCCGCGACCAACGAACTCATCCGGATCGGATTGAATTGGGATCGGGGCGTGCATCTGACCCTGACCCATCTCAGGGGACAACGCCACCTGTTCGAATGGATCCATGCCGCGGTGGTCATGGATCTCCACGATGGTGATCGTGAAGCTGCGCTGGAGAAGGTCATCACGGGGTTTCGCCTGCTCGAAATATTTGACGAGCCAAGTCTCATCTCCGCGCTGGTGCGGGTGGCGTGTGTCCGCCGATTGTCCGCGGCCACCTGGGAATTGCTGCAAACCGATGGCTGGTCCGATTCCCAACTAAGTCGTCTGCAGACGGCCGTGTCTTCGGTTCGTTTTGTGGATTCATTCGACCGTGCTCAGCAGATGGAAAGGTGCGTGGCCGAACTGGCATGGCGTGAAGCCGTGCGCGATTCCTCGGCTTTCGACCGGTTGGGTGGCCTTCCCGGCGACAGTGCGATCGTCCCGATGTGGCGCGCCCTGCTCTCGTCGCGCGACCTCGCCTGGTATCTTGAGAATCACCAGAGCCAGCTGGAGCAGGGGCGTGCGGGCGTGAAAGCGAAATCCCTTGTTGCTCACAACGCTGCCTTCGCTGCCGGCACTGAGCGGCCGCCGATGTACTACCTTATTTCAAGGACCTTCTCCCTGTTTGTTGAAACCTCTCTGAAGAAGGCATTCGTGGCTGAGAACGAGCGGGAGATGACGATCACAGTCATCGCGTTGGAACGTTTTCGCTTAAAGCAGGGTAGGTATCCGGAACGGCTGGAACAGTTGGTGCCGGACTGGTTGAAAGAAGGATCGGTCGATTGGATGAATGGTGGCGTCCTGCACTTCGAACGATTGGCCGATGACGACTTTCGGCTCTGGTCCGTCGGCCAAGATGGTGTGGATGACGGCGGTGATCCGACGATATCGGGCACGCCCTCGGGGCCGCACCCGCACGACGGACGCGATTGGGTCTGGCTGCGGGCATCTGCTCCCACCGACGTGCAGATCTTCATCAAGAAACAGGAAGCGGAAATGAAAGCGGCGACGAAGCCATGAAGAGTCGGGCATTCGCATGGAAAATCATGGGCACCATCGTGGTGCTGCTGATGTCGTGGGTGCTCCTGATGATGAGCGCCGGCGCGCAACGCTTAAAGCGGGCGAAGGCTTCGATCGTGGCGAAGGGAGGCTCACTGAACTGGCGGGACGTTCTCGCCAAGGCACCCGGCAATGGGGTCAACGGAGAAATGGATTTCTTGGCGGCGATTGACGGATTGGCCAAGCCGCCGGTGGGGATGTTCGTGCAAACCTATACGGCGCATAGCCAGCGGATCCCGCTTTCCTCCTGTCCGCCTATACCGACGGAAATTGTGGAGCACACACGCTCCGGCAGGACCAATCGC
>JBMYQZ010000047.1:0-15215 GCA_049601855.1 Limisphaerales bacterium
TGCCGCCATGGAAAACGTCGCTCTCTGGCACGAACGCGACATCAGCCACAGTAGCGTCGAACGCGTCATTTTCCCGGATTCCTGCACGCTCCTGAATTACATGTTCAGCCTGCTGACGCGCATGATGGATGGCATCAATGTCTATCCCAAGAACATGAAGAAGAACTTGGGCATCTCCTTGGGGATGTGGAATTCCCAGACCGTACTCCTTGCTCTGATCCGCAAGGGTCTCACCCGCGAAGACGCCTACTCATTGGTGCAACGCAACGCCATGGACACCTGGGCTGTCAAACACGCCGGCCGCGACGACGCCGACTTCCTTGAACAATTGAAGTCTGACAAAGACGTCGCCAAGCATTTCAAAGACGGCGAACTTGAAGGCCTCTGCTCCATCGATTTCCATCTCAAGGAAGTCGATTACCGTTTCAAACAGGTGGGGTTGTGAATCACGACACCCAGGGTTCTATGAACGAATCGCCGGGCCAATTATCATCGTCCGGAAATCCCGGAACACTGCCGGATCGGAAGGGAAAATTTCATTTTTGGCAGTGCTTCTGGCTGGCCTTCCTTGTGGTCTCACTTGCGTTCGCGTGGTACAGCTTTTACGTACCCACCAATGACATTGATTGGGCAGACAGTTACCCGTCTGCTCAGCTACAAGCCGCTGACTCAGGCAAATCGATTATCCTCTACTTTACCGGCGAATGGTGTGTTCCGTGCCGGGTAATGAAACGCCAAGTCTGGGCTGATGAAGAGGTGAAAATGTCGGTCAACGCGCAATTCATCCCTGTGGCGATTGATGTCGGTAACCCGGACAATGCTGCGACGTTGGCCCGTTACAATGTCCGCGGCGCGCCGGTCACGATCATTACCGATCCGCAAGGGAATGCCTTGCGATGGCGAGCAGGCAGGATCGGTAAATCTGAATTCCTCGAATTGCTCAAGGTGCCGTATCCATTGGCCGAGCTGGAGTTGTAGGGCCGATGGTGGGGCAGGCTAATCCATACTCGACGAATCCCCGTGGAGACTGGGCCGGCAGGTGACTTGAAATTCCGGGACACAACCTCGTCCTCTGAACCCAATTCCTCGACCGAGAAAGCCACGACCTTCGTCGGCGAAGCCGGATCTTCCGGATCGATTACGGACAAATCTTGCTGAGCTACAAGTGGTAAATCCTCCTCCGACCCGACATAGAGCAAGAGGCACAGCTATCGAACTTCCAGTATGCGCGCGTGATCCGATCCGTTGGTCGCAAGTATGTTCACTCTCAGAGCATCGAACCAACGGCCATCGAGGGCATGTCTGCGCATCCGCCGATAGTTTCCTTCGACGCTGATCGATTTCTCCCAATTCCCATTGATTCTCACCTCCACGCTGTAGTCCCGCACTGTTTCCGGCTGCGGATCTCCCCATTGCATCTTGTCAGTGTAACCATCGTGGTGACTCAAGGTCAGATGCCGATGCATTCCGGTATCGAACACGATTTGAAACTCCTCGGCGGTGACGGCCTCGTCCCATTCAAACAAGAGCCATGCCGGCAGCGCCTTCGACGGATCCGACATCCAGCGATGCGTATGCCCACCATTCGCTCTGGCGGGCGGCGCACCATGGGGGCCATGAACGGCCCGCCGTTGCCCTGATCTGACATTCTCCGCCGCTCCGTTCTCCTGCTCACTGGAGGCAGAGATTTGTGCGTTGGCCACGAGACCAAGATCACCAGTGCGCCCAATGAGAAAGCAATCATCCCTCAGCAACCGTTGCCGAATCTGTTCGCCCACGAAAATATCTGCACTCAACTGACCGACCTCCAGTTCCTCGCGCACCGCAAAGGCCGCTGCTGTGCCCACTCCCTGACCGACCACCGCACAGGTCGCCATCACCCGCGTCGAGGAGAAGGCCACATGCGTCGCCGAGATATTACGCCCGGCAAACATCAGGTTCTCTACGTCTCGCGCCACGCAGCAGCGCAGCGGAATATCATACAGATGCGGTACATGATTCTGCACGCATGGCTCTTCATCCACGGCGTCCACTCCGCCGGGTGGATGCAAATCGAGTGACCAACCGCCGTACGCAATCGCATCGCCGAACTCTCGCGACTCCATGATGTCCTGCTCGGTGAGAATATGTTGTCCAATGAAGCGCCGACTTTCCCGCTTGCCGGGCAGAAAACCGATCCAATCCAAGGCCCAGTGATCCGCCTTGAAGCGCTCCGCGCCCGGTCCGTTCTTGATGTGATCCCAGATTCCTAGCGCAATCGCCAACAACTCATCGCGGATCCGCTCGTTGTCCTTGATCGTGTCCAACGTCCCGCCCCATTCCGCCCACCAATAACCGTATTCATGCGTCGGTTCTTCTTCCCCCGGATTCGCGTAGAGCCGAAGCCGGAGATCTTCGGCAGAAAACTCGCGTGCCCAATCCGGTGCTCGGAAGGGCATTGCGCGATCATGCATTCGGGCTTGGAGAAGAATGGTCGAACCGAGCCGTTGACGATCTGCCGTCGCGACTGCCAGCGACTCGCCAAACTGTTCCTTCGATTCCCGTCCCTCCATGAATGCCGCGCCGGCTTCGAAGCCGAGCCGGCCGTCTCCCGTGCAATCGACGAACACCTCCGCGCGTATGCGAAATCGATCCTCCGTGCCTTGTCGCTCGGCCATCGCGAGTTCAATTCGTTCACCCCTCTTTTCCACCGCCACGATGGTCGTGTTCAGCAACAACGTCAGATTCGGTTCTTCCCGACATTTCTCATAGAGGATCAGATCAAACATCGACGCCGAGCGCTGTGGATTGCGGACGCAGTTCTCCAAACGAATCTCCTCAATGATTCCCCCTTCACGCGCTTCCGTGACCAATTCTTCACCCCGATCGAAACTCCCGGTTCCGTTGGCTCCGACAATGTGCATCCGTACTTCGCTGGAGGCGTTTCCGCCCAGCACCGGACGATCGTGAACGAGAATCACCCGCGCCCCGCAACGAGCCGCCGCCAAGGCACACGGCACGCCGGCCGCTCCGCCTCCGGCGACCAGGATGTCACAAGCCAATTCGTGTTCTTCAAGCGGCATACAAATGCTCATTGCAACGCCTCAGGATCAGGTCCATACCCGGACGCGTCATGCGGCTGATACTGGCATTCACTCTCCTCACGCTCAACCTCGCGGCGGCCGAACATTCCCTCGATCAGCGCCCGCAACCTTGGCAGCGCCTTGACTATCCCGTTCTCTCCGCCCGCACGACCAAAGAATCTTGGTGCAAGGTCGTTCTCTACAGTCCCCACGTCATCCATGCCCGAGGAAAGTTCCACATGTGGTATGTCGGCACTTCCACCGCTTCTCGTTCGAACGACAAAGCATTCGGTTACGCCACCTCCGACGACGGCCTCAAGTGGACACCTCACCCTGGGAATCCAATCCTGACCGGGAAGGACGTTCCCTACGGAGACCACCTGCAGACTCCCTGCGTGCTCTTCGACGAGGAGAAAAAGATCTTCAAGATGTGGTTCGTCGTCGTGCCCGGTGATGACCACAACGACCAGATTCTCGGCTATGCCACCAGCGAGAACGGTCGCAACTGGAAGGTTCACCCGAAACCCATCTCCCCCTCCGCCCGCGGCCCATCAGTGATCAAGGTGGGGCCCAATCGCTACCGCATGTGGGCCAATTCAGACTCCGGGCCCAAAGAACCCGGCAATCTGTTCACCAACATCTACGAGTTCTGGTCGCTGGACGGCATCAACTGGACGCGTGCCGCGAAACCGGCCGTCATTCCGACCGGCCGATTGAAAACCTGCATCTATCCCTGGGTCAGTCGGGTCGGCGAGACCTATTACATGTGGTATGGCGGCCATATCGACGGCGGTATGTTCGAGCTCGTCGGCGCCACTTCCAAGGATGGCTCCAGTTGGAACACCACCGACACCTGCGCAACCTTCCCCGCCGCCGAGGGCGAGATTCGCTTCGACAGCCGCTACACCTCCACCCCTTGTGTCTTGCAACACAGCGGAACTCTGTTTCTCTACTACTCCGCCCGCGATTGGAATCGTGACTACATCGGTGCTTACGGCAAGAAGCGCCGCGACGGGTCCAGCCCCTATTCTCACATCGGCGTCGCCACCCTGAATCTCTCAGGGAATGATTGAATTGCCCGCCTCTCCCGGCACTCTATCTCTCCGTCCATGAGCAACGAACAGTACATCGAACACAACGGCGAAGCATCGTCGAACACCATGCGCCAGAATCTGGCGGCCACCGAACCCTTGTGCATCCGCACCAAGACCACGAGCATGGCCGTGATCTCCCACAGCGCTGGCTCTTATCACTTTACCTCCGACGGCCGCAAACTGGCCGATTTCTCCTCCGGTGTGCTCGTCTCCAATCTCGGCCACAATCCCCGCAGTTGGTGGTCGCGCCTGATGGGGTACATGAAGCTGGACAATGCCGGCGGCGATTCCGGATTTGCCGATGCCGTTCCCCTGACTTCCTATAACGCCACCACCGAGATCGAGATCCAGGCCAATCAACGTCTCCTCAAGAACATGCAGTCGGTCAGCGGCGGCAAGCGCATGGAACAGATCCTCTGGTCCGCCAGCGGCAGCGAAGCCGTGCAAAAGGCGCTCTGGGCTTCCATGGCCCGTCGCGACGGTGAAGACATCATTATCGCCACCCGCGGCGGTTTCCACGGCAAGAAGGGGTTGGCGGGTGCCGTCACCGGCAGCGAGCAGGACAAGGAGCGCGATCCGCGCGTCCGCTTCATCAGCTTCCCGAAAGACGAGTGCAGCTCCTTCCAACGGCGTCAGGAACCGATCGATCTCGCCGCCTACCGCAAGGAGCTCGACGACCTTCACGCCGAGCTTGGCAACCGTATCTGTTGCCTGATCACCGAGCCTTATCTCGGCGGCGGCGGCTCCTACCATCCGCAGCCCGAATACCTGCAGATGCTCCAATCCTTCTGCCGGGAGCATGACATCCTCTTCATCCTTGACGAGATTCAGTCCAATTTCGGCCGGACGGGCGAGATGTACGCCTACACCCACTACGGCGTCGAGCCCGACATCGTCACCCTCGGCAAAGGCATGGGCAACGGGATTCCGGTTGATGCCGCCGTTGGTCGCGCCGATGTCTTTGCGAATCTCGGCTACGGCGAAGGCTCCGATACCTGGAGCGGACACCCGATCGGCTGTGCCGCTGTCCTGGCCACACTGGATGAGTTTGAAGAGAACAACGTTCTCGACGACGCGGAACCTCTGGAAAAACTGATCGAGGAACAACTCGCTCGTCTCACCGAGCTGTCCGTCATCACCACTTTCCGTGGCGAAGGCACGGTCTGGGGACTCGATTGCACCAATGCCGATGTCGCCAACGAAATTGTCCGTCTCTGTTACCTCGGCGACGAAGACGGCACTGCCATTCACCTCCTCGGCCCCTTGGCCGGCAAGGTCATCCGTTTCGCTCCGCCCTTAGTCATGCCCGTTGACGAAGCCAAGGCGCATTTTGACGCCATCTACAACATCATCTCCCGGATGAGCTAAGCCATGAATCGTCGTTACTTTCTCGCCACCACCGGACTCGCCGTCGCCGCGACGCCGCAAATTCTCCGCGCCGACCACCACAAGGCCACTGCGATCGGAGGTCGTCGCGAGTTGTTCATCGACAACTCCCTGATCGAGTCACTGAAGGGATCCGAGCAACGCCTTCACCATCCGATTCCGCAGGAAGTCGCCATCCAACACGACGCCCCGTGGGAAGGAACCGGCTGCGGTTATCACAGCGTGTTCCACGATGGTGAGAGGTATCGGATGTATTACAAGGCCTGGCACATCGATGTCCGCAAGGGCAGCATCAACACCGGTCGTCATCCGCTCTATTGCTGCTACGCCGAAAGCGACGATGGCATTACCTGGCGCAAACCCGATTTGGGCATCTGGGATTTCAAGGGTTCGAAGCAGAACAATATCACCATGATCTCCAAGACCGTGAAGGGTCTGAAGGTCGATCCCGGTCACCCGGCGGTGTTCATGGACGAGAATCCGAACGCGGCGCCCGATGCCAAGTTCAAGGCCATCTTCCGCTCTGCGGGCAAACGCGGCCTGCTCCCCTTCAAGTCACCCGACGGCTTCAACTGGTCGCCGATGACCGAGCAGCCGATCTTCAATGGCCTCGGCGCCTTCGATTCCCAAAACCTTGCGTTCTGGGATCCGTCCCTTGGCAAGTACCGCGCCTTTTGGCGCATCTTCACCTACGGCGGCATCACGGACAAAGAGTGGAAGCCCAAGGGCCATCGTGCCATCCGCACGGCGCTTTCGGACGACATGAAGACCTGGACCGATGTCCGCGACTGCACCTACGAGGACTCACCGGTCGAACATCTTTACACCAATCAGGTTAAGCATTACCACCGCGCGCCCCACATCCTGATCGGCTTTCCCAACCGCTACATCGACCGTGGTCATTCCGCCTCGATGAGCGCTCTGCCGGATCCGGAGAATCGCAAACTTCGCGCTGCCGCCGGCCAACCGCGCTACGGCTACGCGCTCTCAGAGACTTTGCTCATGGCGAGCCGCGATGGCGTTCATTTCAAACGCTGGAACGAAGCCTTCCTCCGCCCCGGTATCCAACGCCCTGGCACCTGGCACTACGGCGCCCAATACATGGGCTGGCACGCCGTCGAAACCAAGTCCGCCCTTCCCGGGGCGCCGAACGAACTTTCACTTTACGCCACCGAAGGCTATTGGCATGGCAAAGGCAGCACACTGCGCCGCTACACGCTTCGCCTTGACGGTTTCGTCTCGATCACTGCGGGAATGAAAGGCGGTGAATTCATCACCAAGCCCATCACCTTCAAGGGCAAAGAGCTGGAACTCAACTTCGCCACATCCGCCGCTGGTGGACTTCGTGTCGAGATTCAGAATGAGAAAGGCAAACCCATTCCCGGATACGCCTTGGCGGATTGCCCTGTCACCTTCGGCGACACCGTGGCGAGAAAGGTCACGTGGAAGAATGGCAACGATGTTGGCAAACTAGCCGGCAAGCCCATTCGCCTCCGCTTCGAGTTGAAGGACGCGGACCTCTACAGCTACCGCTTCGTGTAAAGGCAGGGACGCGCTGCCGCGCGTCCGGTTGCGGGTACGGATTTCGGAGAGTCGATCTCGCCGCGCAGCCCTACCGGATTACCGGCAGTTCGATCGCCGATCGGATCTTCGGGCCGTGATGCACGGTCTGTGTCGCGATCACCAAACGCGCATCGATGTTCTGATTCCCCGCCGTGTTGTGATGCCGATCGAAGTTCGGGAAATCCGAGCTGGTGACATCCAACCGAATCCGATGCCCCTTCTTGAACAGATTCGAAGTCGGATTCAATTCGATCACAAACTTCGTCACCTGTTCCGGATTCAACCGGTCGTCCTGGTCGAGACCATGACGCTTGCTCGCCCGGACCATTCCCATCGTCACGTCACGCGCCACGCCGTCAGGTGCAACATCAATCAGACGCACGAAGAAATCAGTATCCGGAGCGGACGAAGACGCATGAAGCGTCACCTTTGGATAACCGGTCACCTCCATGTCCTGCTTCAGCGGTTCCGTCTGATACACCAGGATATCCTGCCGCTTCGCCAAGGGCCGCTGATCCGCCGGTACGGTGAATTGCTTGGCCGTCCACAGCGTGGGAACTGGTTTCGCCGGATCGTAGTCGTAATTGTCGCGGCCACGTTTCTTGGCAGACTTGCCCCGCAAGCGCCCGTCACCATTTGGCGTGTTGGCTGATCCACCGCTATCGAGGAAATAGGTCACCTTCTTCGCCCGTGAAAGCGGCCATTCCTTTTCGCTGCGCCATTCGTTTCGCCCCATCACGAAGATGCGAACGGGCGGTTCCTGGTCGATGCCGTTGTCCTTGCCCTTGAGCCAATGATCGAACCAACAGAGTTCCTGTGCTCGCACGTTGAACGTCGCCTTCTTTCCAAAATCAAGATCGCCCACTTTGCGGCCGCCTCTTCCCGTGTGACTCCAAGGACCGATCACCAGTCGCTGGCGATTCTTCACGTTGTCATTGCGACCTTCCTTCACCAGCTTGCGATGAAGACCGATGGAGCCGTTGCAGTGATCGAACCAGCCCACCACATCGAAGTTCGCCACGGCCACTTCCGTGCAGATCTCCGGCAGTTGCCATGGATCACGACGCGGATTGCGCAACCAGTCTTTCACCACTTTCGCTTCATAACCGAACACACTGTCCGGCAGATCCACCCACGGCAGCGTGTACATCAGTTCCTTGTTCTTGCCGGCCGTCCAGAGCTTGCTCGCCTCGGCACGCGAGTGCGGCTTTTCCCCGTCAGTTCGCTTTCGCATGTCCCACGACATTGAGCGATACCACCAATTGATCCGGCGACCCGGTCGAATCCCGCCCGGTCCTTCCAACTCCGTCATCCGCGCCGGAATCGAATGCGCGGACATCACCACGAGCGATGGTGGCCGCAACGACGCGAGCTTCCATTGTACGTAGGCGTTGTAAGAGGCGCCAAAGGTTCCAACCTTGCCGTTCGAACCGGGAAGTTTGGCCGCCCACTCGACCGTATCGTAGCCATCTTCCGCCTGCCCGTCGTCTTCGTGAACGAAGGATTTGAACACGCCGTCGGATTCGTACCGCCCGCGCGTGACCTGCGACACAACCACATACCCCGCCTTCGCGTAGGTCATTCCGCCGCCCGGCTTTCCATAGGGACTGCGAGATACTAGTACCGGATACGGCCCCCCGGTCCTTGGCGTATACACGTCCGCGCGCAGGATGGTCCCGTCACGCATCGGCACGGCCACGTTTTTCTCCACCTTGATTTCAAGTGCCGGCGCCGCAGCGAGGACTTGGGCACAGACCAGCCCGATCAGGATCAACGGGATTTTCATGCCCGCAGGCTAGGACACCAGATCCGCTTCCGCAATGAGGTGATTCAGTTGGAAGTGGTTCATTAGATCATCAGGCCCCGCCAGCTCCGAGCAGGTCTCAGCCACTGAATCCGCGTCGTAGCCCTCAATGATGATGATGCCGTTGGCCACCTCATCCGGCCGCTCCCGCAACGACTTCTCTTTCGTATTGATCCGGCTGGCCGCTTCGTCACCGCGCAGAAGATGAGCACCCGTGATTCCCTCCGTTTTGGCCAACGCCGAAAGAGCGCCCACAAACTCGCCAGAAAATCGAATCGTACTCAAGAAGCCGCCCACTCCAATCCCATGACTGTCCTCCAAGCGACTCAAGGTGCGATTCATGTTGGTGATCGAGGGAATGATCGCTTGCGACCATTCGGAGGGGGCGTTCAATCGTTCGAGGTAAGCCGCCGACGACAACACGGACAGATCATCGACTTCATACAGAATGAACCATCCGGGGCTTCCATCGGTCGATCGGTATCGGCGCCCGCGCCGAAAGCCCGGAATCCCAATCCGCTCGGGGATGTGTTCATGCGAATGCCAGTCATCGTGATCGATGTCCATCCCCGGCTTCACATCATGCCACATTGTCATTGCGCCCGTACCCAGCAAACTCATAGGCCCAGCTTGCCGTCGTTGAATTTGATCGCCAATCCCATAACGGACCGCCAACCATTCGCGCCGCATGAGTCTCCGACTCCAACTTCTACAAGTCGCCCGACTGGCCCCACGCCTGCTCGGTGATTCGAGCGATCTGGTCCGGGAGTTCCTGCAGAGCCAGATCGCAGAAAATGGCGGTGGTAAAGATCGCGATGGCAACCCCGACCTCTACTACACCATTTTCGCCTTGGCCGGCCTGCAGGCCCTTGATGGCGAGATTCCCTTGGAGCGGGTGCAGGAATACCTGACGTCTCATGGCGATGGCGACGGGCTCGACTTCGTCCACCTGTCAGCCTTGGCCCGGTGCTGGGCCGCGATCGATCAGCAAGGCATGCCAAAGGAATTGCCGGCCCGCGTCCTGGGGCGGATCGAATCGTTTCGAAAATCTGACGGCGGCTATGAGGGCGACTCAAAGTTGAAGAATGGTACTGCCTACGGAGCCTTCGTTGCCCTTGGCGCTTACGAAGACCTGGGACAGAAGCCGCCGGACATTCTCAAGTTGATCCAGGCGCTGAAGATGTTGGAGTCAAAGGACGGGGCCTGGAGCAACGTTCCCGGTGTGCCGCTCGGTGCCACCAACGCCACCGGTGGGGCGGTGACCTTGATCCACCATTTGGGATTTCCGGTGAATCAAGACGTCGCTGATTGGTTGCTGGCACAGGTTCATCCAGAAGGCGGTTTCCTCGCCGTGCCAAAAGCACCGATGCCTGATCTCCTTTCCACGGCGACCGCTCTACATGCCTTGGCAGCAATGGAGCGAAGACTGAACAGCGTCGTGCACGACAAGTGCCTCGATTTTATCGACACGCTGTGGTCCGCGAAAGGCGGTTTCCATGGTCACTGGGCCGACGACCATCTCGACGCCGAGTACACTTTCTATGGTCTACTCGCCCTCGGCCACCTGAGCCTGTGAGCCTCCGGCCAGTCGGCGAATGACAATCGCCACCGCGATGCACACCGCACATCCGATCATGGTGTACCAAGGCCAATAGACGTCCGTTCGCCATTTGATCCACATCATCGCGCCGAGCGAGGCGAACATACCGTAGATCACCGGCACTCCGGCACCCCGCTTCCACCAGATCACCAGGAAGAGCCCGCCGAGCATGCCGCCACTGGTGATTCCCGACAAAGCGAACGCGATGTCAATGAGCTTGTCCTGCCCGATACAGCAATATCCCACCGCGATCAGGATGGCCGCCCATGCCAACGTGCTCAATTTGCTGATTCGCAGGAACCAGGCCTCGGAACGTTCGCGTTTGAAATCCTTCAACAGGTCCATCGTGGACACCGACGAAAGAGCTGACAAAGCCGAACTCACCGAAGACATGGCTGCGGCGCAGACACCGACGATCAGGAGTCCACGCATTCCCGTTGGCATTTCAGTAAGAATAAATACGGGAAAAGCATACCGAGTCTCTGGCTGGCCTTTCTCATTCAAAGGTAGTTGCAGTCCATGAACCTCAGCAAACGACCAGAGCAATGCGCCGACGAAGAGAAACAACAGCATCATGGGCAATATCAGCAATGCGCTCAGAATCAACGCCTTGCGCCCGTCTGAAACCGATTTGCAGGAGAGCACACGCTGCACATTCAGCTGATCTACTCCGTGCGATGACATCACCAGGAAAGTGGCGCCGATGACTCCCATCCAGATGTTGAACGGAGCCGACCAGGAAAGGCTGGCGTCGAACCAGTTCAATTTGTTCCCCCCCTGCGCCTGGAGATGTTGCCAGCCGGCGCCTTCAAAGGTCGCTAGAAACACAACCGCGTAGACGCCACCACCAAACAGCAACACAAACTGCACCGCATCCGTCCAGACCACCGAGCGGATTCCGCCATAATACGTGTAGACGAGTGAGAGGATCACGAAGAGGAAGATTGCCGTCATGATCGGGCTGAGAAACGCCGGCAACACATCCCTCAACAAAATCTCCAATGGAATGCACGTCGCATAGACCCTCACCCCGGCCGCCAAGGTGCCCGCGATTAGGAAGAACACCGCCACCGTTCGCTTCGCTCCGTTGCCAAAGGCCTCCTGAAAGAGCTGATACGGCGAATAGACGTCCCCTTTGAAATAGTGCGGCACCATCACAATCGCGAGGATCATGCGCGCGATCACATAACCGATGATCACTTGGATGAACCCAAAATCCCCACCGAAGGCCATGGCTGGGACGCCAATGAAGGTGAGTGCGCTGGTCTCCGTGGCAACGATTGAGAAGCCCACGCCCCACCAGGGAATGTCACGTCCTCCGAGAAAGTAATCGCGCGTCGATTTCTGTCCGCGGCCCAGCCACACCCCGAGGCCGATGATCCCGACCAGATAGATCACGACGACAAACCAGTCCGTGGCGTTGAACTTCATTATTCGTGCGACATCCTGCCCGAGTCAGTCCCGCATGTCCAATCCGCGGAATAAGAGATCGCTCCGATTCGTCTGATCTGCCTGATCGGACGCATCTCTTGCCAACCTAATGTTCCAACCCCAAGCTCACTTCATGCGCTTTATCACCATCGCCTTGCTGGTCCTTTTCGCCGGTGACCTCACGCAGGCAGCCGATCGTTACAACGTCGGTTACAAATCACGGAATGGCATCGGCAAGTATTACATGGGCCGCGAATTGGCCCACTTCATGTCCCACCTCGGCGCGCCTTGGTTGGAACGCGGAAACCGCGTGGAGGAAGAACGCCCCGATCTGCTCTACAAGGCACTGAAGGTCAAACGCGGTTCAACCGTCGCCGACATCGGTTGCGGTAGCGGATACCACACACGCCGCTTGGCCAAGGCAGTCGGTGACAAGGGTCTGGTCTACGGCGTCGATATCCAGAAGGAGATGCTGGTGATTCTGCACCGCAATATGAAAGCCAACAACCTGACCAATTATCAGGCTGTTCTGAATACGACGACCGATAGCAAGCTTCCGAAGGGCAAAATCGATCTCGCCCTCTTCGTGGACGTCTATCACGAGTTCGATCATCCCTACGAGATGATGAAGTCGATCTGTGATTCCCTTGCTCCCGGTGGGCGCATCGCCCTGGTTGAATACCGCATGGAAGATCCCAAGGTCCCGATCAAGCTCCTGCACAAAATGACCGCCGCGCAGGTGAAGAAGGAGATGGCCGCCCAGAAATCCGTCCGTTTCGTCGAAAACGTGAAGACGCTGCCATGGCAGCACGTTTTGATTTTCGAAAAGCCGAAAGAGGATTCGGCAGAGAAGAACGCAGAATAACCGTTCTGTCGGTTCTGGTTTGGGCGTCGACGGAGCGATGCCCTCCAAGAAAAACGCCCCGCGGTTTTCACCACGGGGCGCTTGAGATCAGTCTTCAGCCTCAAACCATCTCAGGCGGTGCGAATCCCTTGCGGTATTCGCGTCGGACGATGGTCTTGTTCGCCTGTTCGTTGTTGGTGAAGCGATAGTTTTTCGCGTCCCACATCAGTTCCTGATTCGGGAAGCGGGTGGCTTTCACCGCGAGCAAGGCGGGCTCGGTGATGCGCGAGCCGATGCTGAACGGAGCCCAGAGCGGCTTCTCATTGCCGAGACAGCAGTCGGCCCAGTCGTGCCAATGGTTACGCTTGCCGACTTTCGGCTTCGGCTCATTGGGCACTTCCTTGCCCTTGCGGTAGATCTTCATCTTGCCGCTCGGTTCGAGGAGCAGGCTGCCATCTTCGCAAACAACCAGCGTGCGGTTGGCGCCTTCCTTGTGCGCGGGAATGCCGAGGGCGGTCCAAGGCGGATTGATGGCGTCGTCGTTGTAGCGCATGACGAATTTCTCACGCGCAAACTGTCCGCCGCCGGGATAGGTGATCGTGCTCTGGTTGTAGGCCGAGTGGCTGTCGTTGGAAGGACGAGCCGTGTTGGTCTGCACCGAGATCGGATCCGGCATGTCGTAGGAGAAGTAGAGGAGATCGATGAGGTGACAACCCCAGTCAGCCAATTGGCCACCACCGGTGTTCCAGTAAGAACGCCAGCGACGCGGCGCAATGTCTTCGCTGTAAGGCATCGGCGTCTTGAGCGGGCCGTTCCAAAGATTCCAATCCAGATGCTCTGGCACCGGCTTGCCTTCGGGAAGTTCACGCCACGGAGCATCGAAGTAGTGACCGCGCTTCACAGAACCAGTCCAGACCCAGGCTTCCACTGGTTTGCCGAGTTGGTTGTTGCGGAGCATCTCGACTGCCTGCATGCGTCCTTCGTAGCAGGCGCGCTGATTACCCATCTGGGTGTACAGATTCGGACGACTGGCGATGGCGCCGCGAATCATGCGCAACTCATCCAACTGGTGGACGAGCGGCTTCTGGCCATAGATGTGTTTGTTCGCCGCGAACGCGGTCATCATCATCGGCGCATGGTGCAGATCCGGCGTATCGACGATCACCGCGTCGAATTCGTCGACGTGCTTGTCAAAGCCTTCACGGAAATCCTTTATTTTCCAGGCCTTCGGAAACTCGTTGCCAACCCGATTCAAGGTCTTGGAATCGACGTCGCAAAGGCCGACGAACTCGACCATGGGATGTTTCTTCAGATTCGAGCGCTGCATACCGCCGATTCCACCCACACCGATGTGGAAGATGCGGAGCTTGCTGTTCTTGTTGGCGAACGCCCGCATGTTGAACGACGGCATCGCCGAGACCGCGCCGACGGCAGCCGCAGTCTTAAGGAAACCACGACGCGAAAAGGCGCCCTTCTTGGGGGAACTCTCTGGGGAATTCATGCGCCGGAATTTAGTGTGCCCCGCCGCGTTGAACAGCATAAAAACCGGCTGAGAATCACGAGAATCCAAGGAATCCTTTGCCAACCTGTTGATCGCCGACATACTTGCTGTCATGCAGAGAATTGTGGATGCCGTCGCGCAAGAACTCGAAAAGCCCCGACCGTTGCTCAAACAGGTCGTGGACCACGTCAGTTCGCATTTCGAGGTGAGCCGCGATGAATTGGGAACGTTTCTGGATGAACGGGTGAAGGATCTTGAAGATGTCGAGATAGACCTGCTTTTTTCGGCACAATTCACCCCGACACTCGTCGATCAGGCGGCCTTTTCAGTATTGCTCGACGAAGAGCGGTTGCCGCGAGATCAATGGAATGACTTGGTCAACGCCTTGACTGAGCGTCCGACGGTCGCCCGATTGGTCACCGAGGATGACACGACCCATCCGGTGCAACTCACCGACATTTCGATCGAACGCTTTGCCATTCGTCTGAACCTGGACACCGAGATTCCCGAGGCGCTCGCCAAGCTGCTGGGATCGATGCCTCCCGAGGAAGATCGCAATCTGCTCAAGGCCATCGCGCGGCGTCCGGTCTTCAAAGACGCCGATCGACGGGAGATCCTTTTCCAATACATCCTTCGGGTCACCAGCGAGGATGGCTATGACCTCGACAATATCTTGTCACTGCTTGAGCTGAGCGAGACTTACAAGCCGAAGAACCTGCAAGACCTTCTGGATCGCATCCCGCATTGGCTGGAGGTGCTGGAGAACGAGATCACGGCGGCCGGACAACCGAAGCCCTTTTTCGCCGACCGCGTTCGCGAATTGCACGGTGGCGGTCGCGATCAACGTCAACGAGACGATTCACTCATCGGCCGCAAACGCCGCAATATCACGTTCTTGAAGAGCCTCACCGAGGTGCTTGGTGAGAAGGT
>JBMYQZ010000048.1:0-15168 GCA_049601855.1 Limisphaerales bacterium
TTGCAACAACCTGGGTTAGTCAGTTCTTCAACAACCGGCTGCCGTCGCCGCGACGTTTCTGGAAGGGAACGCTTTCGGCGATCCAGTAGATGAGGTGGCGCATCCGGCCGCGGTCGGCATCGAGTTTATCGACAATGCCTTCGATGGTCGGCGTGTCGTAATACTCCATGCCGCGACCGAGGGCGTAGGTGAGGAGTTTCTCGGTAAGACAACGATAGAAATCCTTGCGGCGATCGGTGGCGAGGAGGTTGGAGAGTTCACGGATGGATTCGAACTTTTCGCCGGTGGCCAGTTGTCCGCGGGTATCGATCGTGAGGTCATTCTCCTTTTCGCGCCAGATGCCGAGAGCGTTGAAGTTTTCCATTGCGAGACCGATGGAATCGAAGCGGGCATGACAGGAATTGCAAAGTGGGGCTTCCCGGTGGAGGGCGAGGGCTTCGCGCATGGTGAGGCGTTGGTCACGATTGCGCCGGACGGCTTCTTCCAGTTCCGGTACGTTGGGCGGAGCCGGAGGAGGCGGCGTGCCGAGGATGTTCTCGAGCACGAACAGGCCGCGCTTAACCGGTGAGGTGCGGGTGGGGTTGGAGGTGACGAGCAGGATGCTGCCATGAGTGAGGATGCCGCCGCGATGGCTGTCTTCGGGCAATTGCACCTTGCGCATTTCGTAACCTTCCACGCCTTTGATGCCGTAGAACTTGGCGAGCGTGCTGTTGAGGAAGGTGTAGTCGGCATTGAGCAGATCGAGGGCGCTACGATTCTCGGCGACGAGATGACCGAACATGTATTCGGTCTCACCGCGCATGGCCTTGCGAACTGAACTGTTGAAAATGCGATAAGCCTTGCCGCGATCCCGAATGCGGAGAATCCGACGCGGGTCGATGGCGATGGCTTCCACGTCACGAGTCTGCAGCCATTGGCCGACAAAGTTGCGCACGAAGCGCCGTGCCTTGCTGTCGTCGAGCATGCGATCGATGTGTTTCCGGAGATTGCGGCGGAGGTCACCGGCTTCGGCAGCCTTGAGAAGTTCGGCATCCGGCGTGGTGCTCCAGAGGAAATAGGAGAGACGGGAAGCCAGTGCGAATTCGTCGATGTTCACGACTTGGCCAGGGTCGTTCGGATCGGCCTGGATCTCGGCGCGAAAGAGGAAACGCGGTGAGGACAGCATCGCCGTCATCGCGCGGGCAATGCCCTGCTCGAACATCACGCCCGCTTCGCGATCATGCGCGATGGCGAGGGCGACGAGACGCTGGAGCGTCGATTCGTCGACGGGACGGCGAAACAGGTAGGTGCCCATCCGCTGCAGAATCTTCTCGGCGTAAACCTCCCGACCTTCGCGATCATCCGGAGGTGCTCCGTCGGGGAAGATCACGTGGTAACCGCGTGGGTATTCACTCTTCGAACCACCGATGGGTCCCTGCAGATACACCGTCCGGACGGACAGTTGCAGCGGATGCTCGCCTTCCCCGGGATTGGCGGCGGGGATGATCTGCAGGCCGAAGGTGTTGGCGCCGCCCTTCAAATCGGCTTCGCCGGTGAGATAGATCGCCTTGCGGTTATCCCAGCTGAGATCTTCGCGCACCAACTCGCGGCCATTCGCACGCAATGCCAGCTTGGCCGAATGGCTGGTGGCCTCCATTGAACCGATCACGCGCATTTCGACACGGAGGCGATAGCGACCGGATTGCTTGACGCTGTGTCCGTGCTCGTAGATGCCGGCCTGGGCGAAGGGCATTCGACGGCCGGTCGCCTTCTGAAAACGAAACCGTTCACCGGGGATTTCCTGGGTCGGCAAGCGCGGGCCGGTCTTGGGCACCACCTGGTCGACAATCTTCTCCGCCGCATCGAGATACTTTTCGAGCAGCAAGGGTGAAAGACTGAGCACATCACCAATCGTGTCGAAGCCGTAGCCGGTGTCGTCCGGCGGAAACTCCTCGTCCGCCTCGAAGCGAGCGCCGAGCATGTCGTTCACGGTATTCTCGTACTCGGTGCGATTGAGTCGGCGGATGGTGACCCGGCCGGGATCGGGATTGTCCGGGTCCACCTTGAAGACATCGCGTTCGACCCAGCGCATGACCTTTTCGCGCTCGGCGGCGGAGGGTTGATCCTTTTTCGCGGGCGGCATCAATTGGGCCCGAAGATTCTCCCACACCACCATCCAATTCTCGTGATCGCCCAGGCGCTCGGCGGAGTTCTTATGCTGGTCCAACGCCAGTCCGCCTTTCTCCACGCCGTCTCCGTGACAGTCGTAACAATAGCGTTCCAAGATCGGCTGGATGTCCTTTTCAAAATTGAGACCGGACGCGGCGTTTGCGTTGGCGGTGAACACCAACAAGGAAGCGGCAACAAGTGTTTTCAAATCAGGCATGCGTAGATTCGAGGCGGCGGTTCGACGGGAACTTGCGCCGCTTATTCGACGCGGACACGACGGCATCCTTTCGAACATTGCGCAAAGTCACAAAGCAATCTAAACCAGCCCCATGCCAGAGCAATGGTTTCAAGTGGTTGATCTCGATCAGATCCCGTCACCTTCCTTGTTGGTGTACCCGAAGCGCGTGGAAGAGAACATCCGCCGGGCGGTGGAGATGGTCGGTGATCCCGCGCGACTGCGCCCGCACGTGAAGACCCACAAGATGCCGGAGTTGATCAAACGGCAGTTGGCCGTGGGCATCACGAAGTTCAAGGCCGCCACGATCGCGGAGTTGGAAATGGTCGCCACGGCGGGCGGCAAGGACATCCTGCTCGCCTATCAACCGGTCGGTCCGAACATCGATCGGCTGAAACAATTGCGCGCGAAGTTTCCCGACGTGCGCTTTGCCTGCGCTGTCGACAGCGCCGAAGTCGCGAAGCTGCTCGCCGAAGCCTTTGAGAATGAAGCTCAGCCGCTGGACGTCTATCTCGACCTCGATTGTGGCATGCATCGCACTGGCATTGAACCCGGTCGTCGGGCGCTCGATCTTTACAAGCAGATTCATGATTCGAAGGGACTCAACGCCGGCGGTCTGCACGCCTACGACGGACACAACCACGTGGAAGATCTCGAAAAACGCACAGAGCAGTGCGAGGTGGAATTCCAGGTGGTCCGCGCCTTGGCCGAAGAACTTGCCTCCGAAGGACTTCCGGTTGGTGAACTGGTTGCGAGCGGTTCGCCGACCTTTCCGATTCACGCGAAGCACGCGGACGTGACCTGCAGCCCCGGCACGGTTTTCTTCTGGGACTACGGCTACGGCACGCACTTCCCGGACATGAACTTCCTGCTCGCTGCCATCGTGGTCACCCGTGTGATCAGCAAGCCCGGAGCAAATCGCGTCTGCGTCGATCTCGGCCACAAGGCGATTGCCGCCGAGAATCCTCATCCCCGTGTGCGCTTGCTCAATCTGATGGATGCCGAGGCCGCGATGCAGAGCGAGGAGCACCTTGTGCTCGAATCCGCCAATGCCGATGAACTCGAGATCGGCGACGTGCTTTACGGTGTGCCTCGCCATATTTGCCCTACGGTCGCCCTGTATTCCCACGCCTACACGATCGAGGAAGGCCACCTGACCGGCGAATGGGAGATCACCGCCCGCGAGCGGCGCATCACCATTTGAGGCACGGTGTCTGAAGAGCGGAAACCCAACTGGTGTTCGCGAACGTTCCTGGCCGGTGCGATCTGGATGGTTCTCGTCGTCGCCCAGACGATGTCGCGGCATGGGGACGGCTGGAACACCCAGCTCACGCTCAAGGTTGGCGCCTGCGCCTTCGTCTGGCCATTGGTCGCAGTGATTCTTGGCTTTCTGGTCTCCCGCATCCCGGCCCTGCAGAACTGGTGGGTCATTGGCATCGGAACGATGGTCAGCTGGCTGGCCACCCTGGGGCTGATCGCGGTGGTGATCTCACTCAGCATCGGTCCCGATCCCGATCCGGATTACCAAACCCCGGATGAGATGATGGAGTTTTTCGCGGCGAACATCGCCCGACAATTTCAGCGCGAGCATGGCAAGGAACTGGATTACAGCATCGAATCCATCCGATTCGTCGAAAGCCAGTTGGGAGGCCTGTCAAATTCCGTCGACGCCAAGAATCCGCCCCAGGGAACGCGCGAATCGGCGATCGGTTACGGAGCCTATATCGGCGAAGTCATCCGGCGGCAACGCGGCGGCTCTTGGGAACGCGATCATCCTGTCGGAGGCGAAGATTCGTTTCCCCTGAACACCAGCAGCAACGGTACGGTCTTCCCGGTCGCCTGGTGCTGGAAGCGCATCGTGCAAGGCGAAGCGGACAACGTGTTCGTGAAGACGAGAATCTTCGTCGACGGCGTGCAGACAAACGCCGTGTCAGCGGTGCCTGCCATACCGGCCGCGAAACCCTGAACAAATGGGGTCGGGAGGAGGTCGGAAGACAAAATTGCGGCGGATATCGGGCGCCGGAGCCAAAGTTGACTTTAAACCGGATTTCCCGAAACTACGCGTCCTCGTTTTCAGTCTACAGGTGGAGTACCTGCCGAAATTGAGGAACTGAAACCGTCGCCCACAGCATGGCCACGCAAGTCTATCAACGCGAACCGGACCGGATGCCCCAGGTGATTCTGTGGTTTCTGACGGCCATCGTGTGCCTGTTGGCGGGCTGGTTGTTGCCGGTGAGTTACAATTCGGTCCACCCGGTGTTGCTGGAGTTTGCCGGCAAGGAAGGGCCGACGATCGACACGATCACCAAACGGCTCATCGACGAGAAGAAGACCGGCCCGGCCGAGTTGTTCGTCGATCTCTCGACGCAATTGCAGCTGGGTGAAGCCCGGCAGTTGGGCATCGCGCTCGACCAGGAACGCGAGCAGAACCCGGCGCCGTTTTATTGGGGCGGTCGTGATCGCCAGATCGAGCAGCTCTTCAGCACCAATTCTTACAATGAGCAGACCTCGTTATTGGTCGTGTTCATGAATCACGAGGTGCGGCAGATGGTTTATCCCTACCTGCGCGATTCCACGTTGCCTGGAGTGCAGGCGTTGATGAGCACGCGCGATTTGGACGGATACGAGCGCTTCATCGCGGCGAACAAACCCGGTGGATTGCCCCTCGACGCGACAGTGGTCCTGACTGGTTTGTTTTACGGCAGCGAACGTCTTTCCCAGCCCTTGATGCAGCAGATCCGATCCGCTGCCGAACGCGCGGCCAATGGCGGAAACGTCAAGGATTTGGAGAGCATCTACAGCTCGGTTCTTGTTCTTGGCAACCGTTTCAACTGGGTGCAGCTGACCGAGATCATGCACGTCTTCCAATCGACCACGGAGCTGGTGCGCTTCGCCGAGCTGGTCAATCGGGAGAAACAGGCGACCGCGAGTGCTGAGCCAAACGCCGCTCCGGGCAACAAGGTGCCTCACCTCATGATGCTGGCTTATTGCGCGATCCTGATGAGCGAATCGGCCGACCAGGTCATGGCTTATCTCGATCAATTCCAGGATCAAGGCGCCGAAGACCTGCGTCGGGCCATGGGACACGGGGCGCCGGCCTTGCAGATTCTCCTGGAACGGCAGGTGCCGATCGCGTCCGGACCGGGGGGTGGTATTCCGTTCGCTGCGCCGTTGATCATCAAGTGGCCACTGGAGATGTACATTCTCAAGTACGCGCTCTTCGTCTTTGGGGCGATCGCGATGGTTCTTGGCTTCAGCCGGATGGGACGTGCACCCCAGGCGAGCACGGTGACCGGCGTGCCGGGATCCAATCTCTTCGGCGTGCAGGCGCAGATTCCCTACGCCGACGGCAGCACGCCCGTGCCGACCCGTGGGTTGGGTGGCGGTTTCAAGTTTCTGCTCGGTGGGGCCTTTGTCGTTTTGTTGCTGGGCGGTCTGGCTTTCCTCACTGAACCCACCCTGCTCAAAGACCTCCAGCGCGAAGCGCCCGAAGGCGGATACGAATTCGCCGGACTTTCCAACTCGCCCGTCCAACCTGAAAGTGATAACACCGATAAACCGACCATGGACCAGTCCACGATCATATCGATCATGATGTTCGGACTTCTGCAGATCCTTGTTTACATGATCTGCCTCATGAAGATCCGAGAAATTGACCTCAACCCCGCTCCTGCGGCCATCAAGCTGCGCCTGATGGAGAACGAGGAGAACCTCTTTGACGCCGGCCTGTACGTCGGCATCGCCGGCACCGCCACAGCGCTGGTGTTGCAGGTGATCAACGTCATCGAGGCCAACCTGCTCGCGGCTTACGCGTCCAACCTCTTCGGCATCGTCTGCGTCGCCGTCGTGAAGATCGGCCACGTCCGCTCCTTCAAACGCAATCTGATTCTCCAGTCCCAGGCCGAACCAGCAGCCGCAACTACCTGACCGGCTCATGAACCGCACGCTCCTGCTCATCCTTTGCGACTTCCTGTTGCTGACCATCCTTGCGCATACGCGCTGGGAAAAGACGGAGCGTTCGCCGGTCGAGCAACAGCAGGCGGTCGTCGAGGAAAAGAAGGACGACGAGGAGAAGAAAGAACCCGACGACGACATGCTCGTGCTGCTCAAGGCTGAGCTCGAAAAGGAATCCCAGGCCCGCGAAGCGCTGGAGCGCCAGTTGAAATTCACCGAGAACAATTTCCAATCGCAGGAACAGGCGCTGGCCAAGATGCAGCAGAATGCCAACACCCTGGACACCAAGCTGAAGGAGAACCAGAAACTCTACGACGAGCTCTCTCGGAATTACGACGTCGTGAGCGTCTCCGCCGCCAAGAACCGCCAGGATGTCACGCGTCTCACCGGCGATCTCAACGACCGGCAAAAGGCCTACCAGGAAACGCTGCGCGAACTGGCCATGCGCGAGGAAGAAAAACGGAAGGCGCTGGCCCAATCCTCCAATCTCACCTCCCGCATCAACATTATCGAGAACGAGCGCGAACTGATGCGCAAACAGTTCCAGCAGAAACTCGACGAGGAGGACAAGAAGCGCGAAGAGGCGCTCGCCGCCAAGGCCACGGAACTCGCCGCCATCGAGGCCGAGCGCAAGGCTGCCGAAAAACAGCTCCTCGCACTCAATGGCAAGGTGCAAAACCTCAGCGCCCAGATGCAGGCTTCCGAGCAGGAGAAGTCCATGCTGCGTAACAGCGTCACCAACCTCGAGAGCCAGGTCGCCTTCGTGCGTCAGGAGAAACAGAAGCTCCAAGCCCAGACCGATCGCCTCACGAAAGGGGTGCAGGCACTCGCCGTCACTTCCTCCGAACTCACCCAGGAGTTTCGCGACAGCCAGGCCATCAACATGAACCAGATATTCCACCAGTTCCTTACCAACCGGGTGCAGGTGACCATCTCGGGCATGGCCTCAACCCTCTTTGGACAACGACCCAGGACGGACACCATCCAGACCATCCTCGTGCGTGATCATAGCGGGGTTTACGCGATCCTGCACGTGACGGATTCTCCTCTGAGTCTCTCGCGACAGGCCGGCGGTCTGTCAGACGTGACGACGCAGGTTTCCAAGAACGGACGCAATCTCGCTTTTCAGCCCCTGGAGTTCCTCGAGGAAGATCCGCGCCTGATCGCCATCCCGGTAAATGAAGCACTCGCGTCGATCAGCGGCCTGACCGTTTATAATCTCACGGCCAACCCGGTCAAATTTCCAAAGGCCGTTTTGATCGGCAAGGGCGGCAAGTATTACGGCGAAGCCGAGTTCCGGATCGATCCTCGCAGTCCGGAGTTTGTGAAGATGAAGGGTGGCTTCTTCAAGGCGCTCTTCGGCGAGTACTCGCCTTCCTCCGGGGACCTGGTCTTCAGCAAATCTGGCGAACTACTGGGTGTGATGGTCAATTCCGAATACTGCGTCCTGCTCCAGCACCTTCGTCGTATCCGCGGGTCCCGCATCGACAAGCAAATGCGTCGCCAAGACACGCGGAACATTCTCGATGCCTTGAAGTCGCGCGTTGAGCAGCTGCCCTTCGCGACTCAGTAGGCAGTGATCAGTTGGTCATCAGTTGCCGGCGCGCAGCGACTGAATACTGCTCACTGATTAGTGATTAACGGTCACTTTCCCAACGGCCTGACTTGACATCCCTCGGAATTGAATTACCCCTACCGCCACTCATGGATAATTGTAGCAATACGGTTTTGACGGTCGGCGCTGACGTGCCCGATTTCACGATGGAAACCTACGAAGCGGGTGGCGGTCTTTTTGGCGAAATCAGCCTCGCCGAACAGAAGCAGGCCGGCAAATGGACGATCCTCGTTTTCTATCCCGCCGACTTCACCTTTGTCTGTCCCACGGAACTCGCCGATCTCGCGAACTCCAATGCCCAACTCGAAGAACTTGGCGCCAAGGTCGTGAGCGTATCCACAGACACCAAGTTCTCTCACCTCGCCTGGAAGAACTCCGAGAAGCTCCTCGAAAACGTCAATTACTCCATGGCTGCCGACACCACCGGCCAGGTCGGTCGCATGTTCGGTGTTTACGACGAGTCCACCGGCCTTTCCCTGCGCGGCACCTTCATCATCAATCCCGAAGGCAAACTGGTTTCCTCTGAAATCAACTTCTACAACGTCGGCCGTAACGCCGACGAACTCGTCCGCAAGATGAAGGCCAACGCCTATCTCGTGGATCATCCCAACGAAGCCTGCCCCGCCCGTTGGCAACCCGGTGACAAGACCCTCGAGCCTTCCGAGAAACTCGTTGGCAGCGTCTGGGACGCCTTGAACGGCTAAGGCCTGGATCCTGCTGATCTTCTGCCTCCGCGATGGCGGGACGAGCTTCGCCCGTCGCGCTTGTTCGTCCGGCTGATCAAATCCAAGATCGGGGCCGATGAACGCCCTGCGCAAGACCATTCACGTGTTGTCCGTGCTGGCGTGGGCGTTGTGGATGGGTGGCTTCACTTTTTACACGGCAGTCTCCCTGCGCGTGGCGCACAAGGTCCTCGATGACTCGAACGCCTTCGGTTTCGTCACCCAGGTCGTTACCGACCGGTGACCGGTTGAACCTGTTCGGCCTCGTTGCGGTATTCCTGCTGCTCGTCCAGCTCTCGACTCATTGGCAGATCTTCGCGAAGTGGCGTCGCGTTCTGCTGTCGATTACCTGGCTGATCCTTGCGATCACCCTGTGGCAGCTATTCCAGACCCACAATGCGATCGATGCGTTGTTGGAGATCGAAACCCGCTCGGTGGGCGCCGGCTTCGATCCATTGCACGACTTCTATGAACTGGTTGCGACCGTGCAGTGGATCACCGCCGTGATCCACCTCGCGGTGATGCTCACGTATTCCGACAAGCCGCCAACGACCGTCGCTGTCGCCCCTCCGGATCAAAGTTAGATTCTGCGAGCCACGCCTCGAAAGCGGATTTCAAGATCGGCCATTCGGAATCGATCATCGCGAACCACGCAGTATCGCGACTTCGACCCTTGTAGATGAACGCCTGTCGGAAAGTCCCCTCGTAGACGAAACCAAGCCTCGTGGCCGCCTTGCGAGACGGGGCGTTCAGGGCATCGCACTTCCACTCGTAGCGCCGATAGCCCAGCTCGAACGCATTCCGCATCATGAGGAACATCGCCTCGGTCGAGACAGGGCTGCGCTGGATCCCCGGCGCAAAATGAATGTGCCCGACCTCGATGCAACCCATCGTGGGATCGATTCTCAAATAGCTGGCCAAACCGGCGGGTTTACCGGTGTTCGCCGGAACGATGGTGTAGAACTGCGGATCTTCAACCGCGGCAATGGAGTTGAGCCACGCCGCGAATTCATCGAAGCCGTCAAAAGGACCGTATGGTAGATAGGTCCAGTTCCGGCCTTCCTTGTCCGCCGCCAAGGCGTCGAACAGCAACTGCGCGTGACTGTCTGGATCGACAGGCTCCAGTCGGCAGTATTCACCGTCGATGACCCGATGCGTCGGAAACGGCGGTGGCGTCCAAGCCGGCAAGGGCGGGCCGATCGGTTGGCCGAGTTGATTGGCTTGATGCGCTTCAGGGTGATCCGACACTGCGAATGTCGTAGCTCCACGGCGGTAGCTCAACAAGGCCTTACTTGGATGACTTGAGAAACTTGCTGATCGGGACAACGTGATAATACCACGTTCGCAGGGAGCTCTTTCCGTCCAGATGCGAGGTCTTGAGGGTGATATTGGCGTTCTTCGTCCAGTCCCGATGGATGTGAATCCGCGCGACCTTGGCGTCGCCTTCGGCCTGCAGTTTCAAGGCGGTGACAAGATGGAAGTACCCGGTGCCATCATCGCTTGGGATGCTCAGGTCCACGGAGCTGAGCGGCTTGAGCCGGCCTTCGTCCTCGAGTCGGAAGACGACGGTGATGCGGCCTGTTTTGTGTTCGGTGACACTAAGCGTGTAATCGAGTTTGAGTTCCTCCTTCGATTGGCCCAACTCCTCTCCCAAGGCGAAGGCATTGGTCGCGCAAAGCAGCAGGGTGAGGAATATCGGGATTGGACGCAGTCGAGTCATTGGGGTTGAGACACTTGGGTTTCGCGAATCTTAGTTCTTTTCCAATTCCCAGCGAGATCTCTTGGCTTATCGCTGGACCCGGTGGAGTTGCCGAGTAACCTGATTGCAGCATGCAATCCGGCGGGGATTATCGGCCAGGTCGTGAGATCGCCCGTGGTGGTATGGGCGCCATCATTGATACGCACGATCAGAAGCTCGGTCGTCAGGTCGCCATGAAGGTCATGCTTACGAGTCGTGAAGGGCCGGTGGAACGGCGGCGCTTTTTGCAGGAGGCCAGGGTGCTGGGACAACTCGCTCACCCCAACATCGTGCCGATCCACGACTTGGGTAAGGACCAGCAGGGACGCTTCTTCTACACCATGAAACTTGTGCAGGGTGTGACTCTGCACGATATCATCAGCCAGCTGCAGAAAGGAAATCCTGACACCGTCGCGGCCTACCCGTTGAACACTCTGCTGACCGTATTTCAGAAGGTCTGTGATGCGGTGGCCTTTGCGCATTCGCGGGGCGTCATTCACCGCGACTTGAAGCCGCATAACATCATGGTCGGCGAATTCGGTGAGGTGTTGGTGATGGACTGGGGTTTGTCAAAGTTCCTTCCAGGGAGCGCGGCGGCGGAGTTCCCGTCGGGAATCCTCCCCCCGAGTCGCGCTGCCTGGCCATCCTCGACCGACGATTCCGAGGCAGCGGCAACCTTGAAGCCATCGGATTATCCGACCGTGGAGATGGGATCACTGGAAACCGTGGTCGACGGCGGTCTTCACTTTGCCGATCCGGAGCCCAACGACGCAACGGGGCAAGAGAGTTTCGCCACGATTGACGGCACCGTGATGGGCACGCCCCACTACATGTCTCCGGAACAGGCACGTGGTGACATCGCTGATCTCGATTCCCGATCAGATGTCTTTTCCCTCGGAGGAATCCTCTATGCCTTGTTGACCCTGCAACCGCCGGTGGAGGGAGATTCGGTGGCCGACGTTTTGGCCCTGGTACAAAGTGGCACGATCACTCCGCCAACCCTGAAATCAGGCTTTGGTTCCGGCATTTTTCCTGATCCGGCCTCCGGCTCGCGCGATGAGGAAAAAGAGGACGGCAGGCTTGCGCACATTCCTGGAGGCAAGGTGCCGGCAGCGCTTTCAGCGGTGGTGATGAAGGCCTTGGCCCGGGATCGCAAACAGCGGTATCAGACGGTGTCCGACTTGACAGCGGACGTGTCGGCCTACCAAGGAGGGTTCGCCACGAGAGCCGAAAAGGCAGGATTCCTGCGACAGATGGCACTCCTCGTGGGAAGGCATCCGGGAGTATCGACACTGACGGGTGTGTTGTGCCTGATCGTGGTGGCGCTCGCCTTCATCGGGCCGGCGGTCGCCGTGCAACAGACCAAGCTCCGTAAGCAGGCAGTTGAAGCGACCGGCAGGGCGGTGTTCGCTGCGGAAACATCTCACCGGCAACTTGTGGGCATGCAGGTGCAGCAGGGCAATCTGCTGCTGCTGTCGGGTGATCCGGTGGCGGCACTGCCGTGGTATGCGGCGGCCTTGGAATTGGATCGAGGTGACCGGGAACGTGAATGGCCGCACCGGTTTCGACTGGGCGCGTTGATGGCGGTGATTCCGCGACCGACTTGGATCATGCCGACACGTACCGGACGGGTCGTTCCGGCCCTGAGTCCTGACGGTCAGTTGGTGGCCTTGGGCGGTCCGGGAATCGTGATGGTCTGGAATCCGGTGACCGGCGAGGAGGTTTTCCGAAGGGAAGGCATCGGCACGGGAGCTCTCGATTCGCTTCAGTTTTCCGGCGACGGGAAACGGCTGATTTGTTGCAAATCAAGATCCCTGTTCGTGTGGGAACTGGATTCCGGCGATGAGCCGGGACGGCGGCAGAAACTGCCGTCCTCAAGCAACTTGTTCAAAGTGGATACCACCGGTGAAAAGGTCGTGATCGCGTTGCGAGACGGCAGCGTGATGCTGCACGACACGGAAGCGGGGCAAGCGGTACGAACGATGGGTGACCGGCATGCCCGCATCTTTCGCCTGGATGTGGACTGGCAGGCGCGGCGGGTCTTGGTGTGTTCAGACGATCCGAAGGCTCGGCTCTACGACCTGGACACGGGCGGTCTGGTGGCGGAACTCGCGCACGATGGGACGGTGGTCTCAGGCGATTTCAATGTGGCCAGATCGTTGGTGGCCACGGCCTCGGTGGATGGGACGACCCGGGTATGGCAGACCAAAGACGGAGCCGCCCATGGCGAGCCGATGCAACATCCGGATCGCTTGCGGGTTGTGCGCTTTGCCCGGAACGGCCAGCGGTTGGCGACGGGTTGTTGGGATTCGGGTGTCCGTATTTGGGACGTGGATGCGGGGCAACTCGTGGCCGAGCCCATGTTTCACCGGAACTCCGTGGGCTTCCTGGACTTCAGCCCGAATGTCGACCGACTGGTATCGGCGAGCAATGACCACACCGCCCGGATCTGGGACACGCAAACCGGAGAATCACTGGCCCCGCCAATGCGCCATGGATTCCTGGTGCGGGAGGCTCGCTTCTTCCCTGATGGCGAGCGCGTGCTGACGGCGAGCGACGAACGAATCATCCGGCTTTGGGAATCGCAACCGCCAGACCACGCCGCACTCCGCGTGCAGCATGAGTCGGCGGTCAGGACCTCCCGCCTGAGCCCGGATGGCCGCTGGCTGCTCACCGCGAGCACGGATGGAACTGCCCGCCTTTGGAACGCCATCAACGGTGCGCCTCGCCCGTGGAATTTCGAACATACGGACAAGCTCTTGGAGGCGGACTTTTCGCGTGATGGGAGGCGGATCTTCACGGCAGGCGACGACGGGTTGGTCAAGGTCTGGTCGACGGAAGACGGTCGGGCGGTGACCTCGCCCCTCGTGCATCAGGGGCCGGTCTGGCATGCCGAGTTCAGTCCCGATGGCCGCCAGTTGCTGACGGCTGGCGAGCGGGTGGCCACGCTCTGGAGTCTGCCGGACGGAGCACAATTGCGTCAGCTCAATCACGGCAACAACCGGATCCTGCGCTGGGCAACGTTTGATCCTGCCGGTGAGAAGATTCTCACCTGTTCTGACGATGGGGCGGCCATGCTCTGGGATGCCCGCTCCGGCAAATCTCTCGGGTCGCGAATGGAGCATGGCGGCGTGGTTGAAAACGGCGCCTTCAGTCCGGATGGAAAATGGGTCGTCACCGCTTCTTCGGATCACACAGCGCAACTCTGGCGGGTCGCCTCCGGAAAACGATTCGGCCCTGCACTGGCCCACGCCGCCGGAGTTCACAATGTGTGCTTCACGCCCGATGGCCGGCACGTGTTCAGCGGGGCACGGGATGGAACGGGGCGGTTGTGGAATGTCCGCGATGGATCACCAGCGACGCCGCCCTTGTCCATCGGCACCGGATTGGTTCGCGGTCAGATCAGCCCGGACGGCCGACTGGTGGCGACGGCCGGCAGCATGTCCGCCCGGCTCTGGGACCGAAGTACGGGCGAGTTCCTGGGGGTTCTGTTCCCCCACGACAGTTGGACGACCGAAGTTCGTTTCAGTGCGGACTCACAGCGACTCATGACGGCTTCGGATGACGGCACGGGAGGAATCTGGAACATCCCCAGTCCTTCCGATCAGTCGGTCGATGCGCTGTTGCGGATGTCGGAAATGATCTCGGGACATCGCGTCGAGCAGGGCAAGGGATTGGTGCCGCTGACGCCGGATGAATTGGCCGGTTTGTTCCGGCAGACGCCCCCGGAGCAGCATGATTTGAGATTATGATTCGTCGGCAAGGGTGGACTTGATCTTCGGCGTTCGTGCCGGAAGACTGCCGGTCCCGCGTGATGAAGATACTCTGCGTTGCCCTCCTCCTGACCGTTCACACCAGCTCGCTTGTCGGAGCGGTTAATCAGCCATTGGTTATCAATCTCTGGAGCGGAGTCCCGCCGGGCGACCAGGGCATCAAGCTCGGTCCTGAATCTGATCGCTTTCAGGAGGGCGACAAACTGATCGCCGGTCGCAAGATCATCAAACTCGCCAACGTTTCCCAACCGCAGATTGCAGTCTATCGGCCGGTCCCGGAGAAGGATACCGGGGCCGCGGTCATCGTGGCACCGGGTGGTGGATATCACATTCTGGCTTACGACCTCGAGGGTACGGAGGTTGCCGAGTGGCTGAATGGAATCGGCGTGACTGGCATCGTATTGAAATACCGCGTGCCGGCCCGCGATCCCGAACGACGCCACGAGGCCGCAGTGCAGGATGCGCAACGGGCCATCAGCATGGTTCGATCTCGGGCGAAGGAATGGCAGATCGATCCGCGCCGTATCGGGATTCTTGGTTTCTCCGCCGGCGGTCACACCGCGGGCATGACGGCCCTGCTGCACTCACAGCGTTCGTACGAACCACAAGACGCAACCGACCGCATTTCTTGTCGCCCGGATTTTGCGGCGTTGATCTATCCCGGCGGATTTGTCGAACGGGGGAAGCATGAGCTGCGCGAGGAAGTGAGTGTGCCGGAGAACGTGCCACCGTTTTTCTTCGCCCACGCCTTTGACGATCGTGTCACCGTGCAAAGCAGTTTGTTGCTGGCCAGCGCGTTGAAGAAGGCAGGTGTTTCGGCGTCCTTGCACATCTACCCAAGCGGCGGTCACGGATACGGTTTGCGGCAAACTCACGAGGCGGTCACCACCTGGCCGGATCGCTGCGAGGAATGGATGCGTTCACACGACCTGCTCGACACCGGTCGGCTGGTGCAGCGATACACAAGTGCTTGGGATCGGCAA
>JBMYQZ010000049.1:0-15108 GCA_049601855.1 Limisphaerales bacterium
GATTGCTCAAGTCAATGGTGACGTAGCTCACCCCGGATTCCACCAGGCGACGAGCCAACAAGGCCTTCTGCGCCCATTCGTGATCACCAAAACGGTCACGGACTTTCTGTGGTTCACGTGAAACATCGAAAGCCTCCCGCGCCTTGGTGCCGAAGATCATGTCGAAGGCCTTCTGTTCGAAGGTGGTCAACGCCGACATCGAACCAGACTGATCCACGTCGCGCCGCAATTGATCCATGGCTCCCGAAAGCGTCCTCCGATCTTGTAGCCGATCCACGTCGAGTCCGGTGGGGAGTTTTAGCCGACGCGAAACCTCGTCACCGACAAAGGGATCGTGCTGGCGTCCAAGATATCCACCCCAGGCGAAATGCGTTCGGTCGCGCAGATTTAAGACCACGTATGGTGGCAATGCCGGGTCATTGGCGCCGCGATGTTTGCCGACGATGGAACCAATGGCAGGATAGAGATGCCCCTTGCGCTGGATACGCGGCGCCGCCAAGACGTTGCCGGTTTGAAAAACCTGGTTCGGCTGATGACTGCTCCCCGTCGCGTTCACCGAGCGAATGAGGGTGAACTTCTTCATCATCGCGGCCTGCTTCGGAAGATGTTCGCAGAAACGCACTCCCGGCAGCGCCGTTGGAATCGTGCTGAACGGCCCACGATTCTCGGAGGGGCGGTCCGGCTTCGGATCCCACGTATCGATATGGCTCGGTCCGCCAGACATCCACAAGAGAATGACGCTCTTGTTGCTGCTGATCGATTGCCCCTTTCTTGCTGCCTCTTCCCGGGCCCGGAGCAAATTCGGGAGAGTCAAACTGCCAATGCCCGCGCAGCCCGCTTTCAGCATCGAGCGGCGACTCAGGATCGTCAGTCCCTCCCTTTCACGCGCATTCATCCACGCAAAGGCATGCGACTGATTAGGATCTGGTAAACCGGGCACGATGAGAAACTATGACGGGCCGGCCGCGTGGTCAAAATCAAAGACAGAATGCGCGGACTGATGGTTGCGTCTGTTATTGTCATCCGAAGGTACCCGAATAGACTGGCCGCTCGGCATCGTGATGAAACTACTGACCTTAGCGTTCTCTGTCCTCGTCGCCGCCTCCTTGGGCGCGGCCGATTACTCCGACCTCATTCTCAAGGATGGACCGATCGCCTACTGGCGGCTGCAAAATTCCACCGCCAACACTGGCTCGGCGAAGGATTTGGTCAGCCAACCGGTCGGCAACCTCAAATTCAGTCAAGCGGCGCAAGAACCGAAGGAATTCCCCTTCTTCAGCGAGGCCAACCGCGCGACACGATTTCCCAACACGCGGAGTTACGTCCGCATCAATGATCCCGGCGATAAGAGCAGCATCGATTTCCATCTCGGCGAAACCATCACCCTTGAAGCGTGGGTTAACCCCGAAAACGCATCCGCCAGCGGATTCCAATACATCCTCGGCAAGGGGCGACACGGAAACAAAGGGTTCCCCGCCAATAACCAGAGTTTCGCCCTCCGTCTCGCCAGCGGTGGAACGATCACCTTTCTCTTCCGCAACCAGGCCAACACGGAATGGCACCGTTGGACTTCCAAGACCGGTTTCGAAAACACCAGCGACTGGCATCACGTCGCGGTGACCTACACTTTCGGGAGCGGCGACAGCCTGCGTGGATACATCGACGGCAAGAACGTCAAAGGAGTCTGGGACATGGGCGGCAAGACCGATGGCGCGCCTTACGTCGACAACGACGAACTCCGGATCGGCGGCAGCGGATTTGCCGGCCACCTGAATGAGATCGCGATTTACCGGAAACCACTCACCGACAAGCAGATCGCCAGTCGCTTCAAATACGTCCCGGTGATTCGTGAGATTCCCGTCGGAAAAATCCCGGATGGAAAGGTGTTGGTTGAGTTGATCGAGAACGTGCCGGTCGCCAATAACTTCAAGATCGGCAAAGGCACGAAGACGGTGACCTTCCCCATCGACGCCTTCGGTCTCACCCGCCTGCCCTTCAAGTATTCGGACAAAGGTGTTCGCACCGACCGTTCGCAGGCAATGCTCCTTCGCCTGGCCGCAAACATCACTCTCCCCAAGGGTAAACACGAATTGCTCGTCCGCGCCTTAAACGGCTCGCGCCTGTTTATCGATGGCAAGGAGATCGCCAAGACCAAGTTCAACAACGGCAGTACCAGCGGTCACGGAACGGTCCCGCCCGTTCCCGAACGACTCCCCAATGGCCTGCGCTTCCTGCGCCTTGGCCACGACGAAAAATTCGTCATTTGGGAATCCGATGGCAACCCCCACGTCTTTCTCCACGAAATCTATGTGGGTGGAAAGAACCGCAAACCGGATATCGGCGAAGCTTCATTGAGCATTCTAAACAGCGACAACCAGTTCCAACTGATCGCCCCCGTCGACAGAATCACGCACTCCGACGCCGGCTGGAACAAATACGCTGGAGCATTGGAATCCCAACTCGATCACATCGACTACCGGACCCGCCGGCAGGCCGCAGCGGAACAGGATGACTACTGGGACCAGCGACACGAACAAGCCCGTAAGCTGATTGCTTCGATGGACAAAATCCGTATACCCAACGGCTTAAAAAATTCCCGAACGATCGACCGCTTCATTGACGCCAAGATCATCAAGGACAACAAGAAACCAGCGCCGCCGACCGACGATGATGCCTTTCTCCGTCGGGTTGCCATCGATCTCACCGGCCGCATTCCCTCCCGCACCACGATCGATCTCTTTCGCTCATTTCCGAAGCTGAAGCGTCGGCACGAGATCATCGACTACCTGCTCGAAGAACCGGGCTGGGCGGACAACTGGGTGGCGTATTGGCAGGATGTGCTCGCGGAGAATCCCGCCATCCTGAAGCCCACGCTGAACAACACTGGCCCCTTTCGCTTCTACATCCACGAGGCCTTCACCGACAACAAGAGTATGGATCGTTTCGCCAGCGAGTTGATCATGATGGAAGGCAGCATTTACGGCGGCGGCCCCGGCGGCTTCAAGCTGGCAACCCAGAATGATTCCCCAATGGCCGACCGCGCCCAGATCGTTTCGCAGGCCTTCCTCGGTCAAAACCTCGCCTGCGCCCGTTGTCACGATTCACCCTTCCACGAACACACCCAGCAGCAGACCTTCCAACTCGCCGCCATGCTGAACCGCGGCACTCTGAAGGTTCCCAGCACGAGCTCCCTGCCCCCGGACGCCAATCCCCGCGCCCGCCGCAAGATCGAACTCTCGATCAAACCCGGTGACGCCATCAAACCCGATTGGGCCTTCCCCCGCTTTAGCAAAGACGATCTCGCCGCCAACCTGTTGCAAGATCCCAAGGACACCCGCGAACAGCTTGCCGCCCACTTCACCAATCCCGCGAATCTTCAATTCGCCCGCACGATCGTGAATCGCGTCTGGAAGCGCTACCTCGGAATGGGCCTCGTCGAACCCGTCGACGACTGGGAGGACGCCGTCGCCAGCCATCCACAACTTCTCGAACTGCTCTCCCGCGAATTCGTCCGCAACGACTACGACCTCAAATGGCTCGCCCGCGAGATCATGAATACCCGCGTCTACCAACGTCAGGCGCTGGCCAACGACGATAAACCAGACCTCCGAGGTAACCGTTGGTTCACCTCCCCGCAACGCCGTCGCATGACTGCCGAGCAACTTCTCGATTCCCTCTTTGCCGCCGTCGGCAAGAACCTCAATTCCGAACTGCTCACGCTCGACAATGACTACCGTCGCTCCATCAGCACCTTCCTGAATCTCGGAGTGCCCCAGCGCGCTTGGGAATTCACCACCCTTTCCAATGACCGCGATCGCCCCGCCCTTTCGCTGCCGAAAACCCAAGCCATTATCGACATCCTCAAGGAATTTGGCTGGCGCGAAACCCGGCAGGGCGCCCGCACCGTCCGCGATCATTCACCGAACGTTCTGCAGCCCGCCGCCCTCGCCAACGGCTCCGTCGGCACGGGCCGTGTCACCCGCCTCTCCGACGATTGCGAGATCACCGAATTGAGCACCAAGCAACAGAAACTCGAAGAACTCATCACCGACGTCTTCGAACGCTCCCTGACCCGCAAGCCTTCGGCCGACGAACTCAAGATGTTCGTCGAACTCCTCCAACCCGGCTATGAGCAACGCCTCATCAAGAATCCGAAACGCAAGAAACGCGAATACGACAAAAGCCTCCTTCTGAGTTGGTCGAACCACCTCAACGCGAAATCCACCGACATCAAGTACGAGGTCGAACAACAGGCCCGCCTCGGCGACGAACCCACTCCCCGCCTGAAGAAGGACTGGCGCGAACGCATGGAAGACATGCTCTGGGCCACGCTCAACTCACCCGAATTCATCTTCATCCCGTGACCGAGAAATGAACCGCAGAGATTTCATTGCCACGAGTGCCCTGGCCGCTGCCGCTGCACCAGCCGGTGCCTTCGCCAAGGCCGAAAAGGTCATCTACCCGAAAGGCAAGGCCGAGCACTGTATCATGCTTTGGCTCGCCGGCGGGGTCGCGCACATGGACACGTGGGATCCCAAAGCTGTCGGCGATCCCGCCAAGCGCAAGGCCGGGTCCGCCTACCCCGCGATCAAGACCGCCATTCCCGGTGTCAAGGTCTGCGAACACCTGCCCAAGACCGCCTCGATGCTCGACCGTTTCATGCTCGTCCGTTCAGTGAATCACAGCATCGTCGACGAACATTCGGCCGCCACGAACTTCATGCACACCGGTCGCCCCACGCAGGGAACGATCATCTATCCCTCCATCGGTTCCATCGTCGCGAATCAGCGCGGCAACCTTGCGGAAGGCATACCTCCTTACGTCGTCATCGGTTATCCGAGCATTCAACGCGGACCAGGTTTTCTCGGTTCGAAAGCCGGATTCGTCTACCTCACGGATACCGAATCCGGTCCGGCTGGACTCACCCGCCCCAGCTTCGTCAACTCCGCCCGCCAACGCGATCGCGAAGCGCTGCTCAATCGACTGCGCAAGAACTACGTGGCGAAGCACCAGACCGACAAGAAGATCACGGATTACAACACTGCGATCAGCGAGAGCTTTGCGCTGACCAAGGGCGACTTCATGTCTGCCTTCGAGTTGAAGAACGAATCCAGCACCTTGCGCGAAGCTTACGGCGAAGAATTCGGCCAACGCTGCCTGCTCTCGCGGCGTCTCGTTCAGCGTGGTGTCCGCTTCATTGAAATCTCCATGAATCTCAACTGGGTCAACGGCACCGGCTGGGACACGCACAACGACGGCCAGAAGAATCAGCATATCCTCATCCAGCAACTCGACCAGTCGCTCACCACGCTCGTCACCGACCTGGAGAAACACAATCTCCTGGACGAGACCCTTATCGTGGTCGCGAGCGAATTTGGTCGTCCACCCGAATTCGACGGCGGCGGCGGACGCGGCCATTGGTCCAAGGCTTTCTCCGTGGCCATGGCCGGCGGCGGATTGAAGACCGGCCAGGTCATCGGCGAAACCGACGACCTCGCCAAGAAAATCACCGCCGATCCGGTTTCCGTCCCTGACCTCTTTGCCACCATGCACTGCGCCCTCGGCATCAATCCGGGCAAGAACCTCTACGACGGCTCCCGCCCCGTCCCAATCACCGACCGCGGCAGGCCGATCGCGAAGTTGTTTTCCTGACCCCGTTGGAGTTCACGCTTTAGCGTGTCCCCATTCGAAGGCCGCAACCCAAATTCACCACACGCTAAAGCGTGAACTCCAACAAGTCGGCGGCTACAGAATATCCGTCTTTCGCTGATTTGGATTCCACAGCGCCTCGGCATAGTTGGCTCCGCAGGTCGCGCCGCGATAACGCGCAATGGCTTCCTTCGTGAACAGAGGACCGGTTATCAGTCCTTTTTCGAACGGAACCTTACGAACCCACGACATCAGGCGCCCAAGCCACTCCGCGGCCTCCCACCACTCGTCGGAGATGTCCACGAAGGTATTCGGTTCGAAGTCGATCGTGTGTCGCAGACCGTTGTCGTAGAAGTAGATACTCCGCGGTGGACGGTATTTATTGTCGCCGAGAATCCGCCCGGCATGACGCAGCGCGATCCGACTCAGTTCACTGGCCACGTTGTGATCGTTGTGATTGTCCTTCTCCCACAGCGCAAGAGCGACATCTGGCTTAATCTTGGCAATCGCCTCCGCAACGATGTTCTGGTTCTCCAATCGCGCATCGAAACGATGAGAGGCAAAATTCAAAAACTGCGCCTCCACGCCACGATCGGCGGCCAGTTTCTTCGACTGGGTCAGCAAATCCTTGTGCCTTCCCTCTACCGGCGGCCAATTCGAGTAATCGCCAATCATGTGCAGCGTCACGACTCGGTAATTCTTGCGCACGCCTTGCAGCAGAATTCCCGGCACACCGAAACAGCAGTCATCGTAGTGAGCACCGATCGCGAGGAGAGTCTTCATGTCGCGGACCATAACCATTCGACACTGCTCCGCAACATTTGGAACTTTCAATCTGGCTCCGGCTCCTTAAAAACGCCGCATGAATCAATTGGACCTCTCCGGCAAACACGCGATCGTCACCGGCGGCGCGAGCGGCATCGGTTTTGCAATCTGCCAACGTCTCCTGGCCTCCGGCGCCAAGGTCGCCATCTGGGATCGCAACGAAGATTCGATGAAGGCGGCGGCCGAAAAGCTTTCCTCCGCCGGTGAAGTCTTCACCGTTCAGGTTGAACTCACCAATCCGGAACAAGTTAGTGAAGCTGCCATCAAAGTGCGTTCACACTTCGGTTCGATCGAGATTCTCGTCAATTGCGCCGGGGTCGCCGGTGACAACGCCAAGGTCTGGGAACTCAAGCCCGAGCAGTGGACCAACGTCATCAACATCAATCTCAACGGCGTCTTTTACTGCTGCAACGCCGTCGTCCCCCATATGATCGAGGGCGGATACGGTCGTATCGTCAACATCGCCTCCATCGCCGGCAAAGAGGGCAATCCCACCGCCTCCCATTACAGCGCCTCCAAGGCTGGCGTTATCGGTCTCACCAAATCCCTCGGCAAGGAACTCGCGCAGGAAGGCGTGGTTGTGAATTGCGTGACTCCAGCTGTGATCAAGACGCCCATTCTCGAACAGTTGGAGCAATATCACGTCGACTACATGCTCTCGAAGATTCCGATGGGACGATTCGGTGAAGTCGAGGAAGCCGCCGCGATGGTGGCTTGGCTCAGCTCAGATGATTGTTCGTTCACGACGGGTGGCGTGTTTGATCTGTCGGGTGGGCGCGCAACTTATTGAGTCGCGAAAGTCGCAGTGCGGACTCGCAAGCTCGCCCCTCCATTTCAGCTACGAGCGCACCTTCGCATCCGCTGGAGCAACGAACCTACGAGTCCGTTCTTATTACTCGACGGCAAGAGACACACAGACGATCTCCTTGTCATTCCGCGCAAACACGCACTTGCCGGCAAACGCCGGATGTGACCAAACGATCGGACGACCTCCGTCCTTATCTGTCGGCTCGATCAGTTGCGTGCGATCAATTTCCTCGTAGCCGGCTGGCGACATCTTCGCGATGACCAACTCTCCACTATCAGGGCAGATGAAGAATCGATCTTCGTGACGCACGATGAAGGCGTTGGCGTTACGGCGAGGCTTTTCCAGCCCCACGGCGTTAAGCGTCTCCCAGATCCGCTGGCCGTCGTCGATTTGTAGACAACGCATTTGGCCGTGATTGCATACACCGTAAATATGCCCGTCCTCCAACCATGGCACGCAGTTCAAGGCATGGAGATACACCGTGTCCTTGGCTGAAATCTTCGGACCCTTCCAACGCTCCGTCACGCCGAGCCCATCCGCGTCCAGGTCCAACATCAATGACCCGTTGAAAAACGTGGAGAGAAACAGTTTGTTCCCATGCAGCCGCGGAATCGCGATCGATCCTCCTCCACGAACACCCCACGGTTCCTTCCAATGGACTTCCCCCGTTTTGGGATTCAATGAGTAGACCGCATTGATGAGCCACACGATCAACTGTCGTCGTCCGCCGATCTCGAAGATCATCGGTGCGCAATAGGCGATGTCTTTCGTCGTCAACCTACGCCAAAGCTCGCGCCCGGTGTGTTTGTCAAATGCCACCACCGCGCGGCCTTCGCCACCGACCAGAGAGATCACTTGATTGCCATCCACCAACGGATGGGCGGCAAATCCCCAGGTCGGCGTCTTCGCGCCATACTCCGCCTTAAAATCATGCCGCCAGATCGTCCTGCCGGTAGCCGCGTCGAGACAATTGAAGATCCCTTCCGCCCCGAGGCAATAGACCTTGCCCTCACTGACGCTCGGAGTGGCCCGTGGTCCCTTCGGATAACTCACGGTGTACTCGGATTCGTATTCACTCGTCCAAAGCACCTTGCCAGTCTCTTGATCCAGGCAGAGCACGCGTTCGTTTCCGGGGATACTCCCGCGCTTGAAAAGATTCTCCGGATTCTTCGCTCCAGACGCCAATTGTCGATCCATCACGAATACACGCCCTCCAGCCACCGCCGGCCCCGTGTATCCCGGACGTAGCGGCGTCCGCCACACGACCTTCAAGCCTTCCTCAGGTAAGCGATCAACAATCCCCTTCTCTCGCCAAACAGCATCCCGCCCCGGTCCCAGCCACTGCGGCCAGTCGGCCGCCTGAGCCGTCAGGGCAAGCATCCAAACTGAAAACAAAAAGCGCATGCCGAAGCCTAGCCATCACCTCTTACGCAGGCAATTCCGACGTCGCAAGAATAAGCTTCCCCCTTGATGAAAATCGGCTTTAGTTCCTCCGTTCCCAATCGGCAACAATCGCCACCGTAGTACCGTCATGTCTGAACCAAAAAAATCTTCCCTCGGCCTCTTCACAAACCTCAGCGTTATGATGTTCGTGCTCTTCTTCGTGTGGGGCGCGTGGTTTGTGACGGTAGGGGCGTTCATGTTCGACCGGGGCATGACAAGTCACATCGCGTGGGCCTATTCGACCACGCCAATCGCCGCGATCGTCACCCCTTTCTTCATGGGAGTCTTTGCCGACCGTTTTATGAACGCGGAGAAACTCCAGGGAATTCTGATGATCCTGAGCGGAGTATTCATCGCCATCGCGCCGGAATTTGCCACTCCCGAGAAGGCCGACACTTTCATTCTGATCCTCCTCGCGCACGCGCTCTGCTTTATGCCGAACCTCGGGCTTTCAAATACAATTTGTCTGAAACACCTGAAGGATACCGAACGCGATTATCCGATCGTCCGAGTTTTCGCCACGCTGGGTTGGATCGTTGCCGGCCTCGTCGTCAGCAAGGTATTGAAGGCCGACCTGCTGATCACCCAGTTCTACGTCGCTGCGGGAGCCGCCTTCACGGTTGGGATCTACTCCTTTTTTCTCCCCAAGACCCCGCCGCCGGCCAAGGGCGAGAAGATCCAGATCGGAGACATCTACGGCGCAGCCACCATCCCCTACTTCAAGAACTTCGCCTTTGCGGTGTTCATGTTCGCCTCCCTTTTTGCGTGTGTTGCGTTCATGCCCTACTGGGCCAATGGCGCGACCTTCCTCGGCGCCGCTGGGATCAAGGAACCTGGTGCCTTTCTCACGATGGGACAAATGGCGGAACTCTTCATTCTCGCCTTCATCCTGCCCTTCTTCATCAAACGATTCGGGATCAAATGGACGATGATCCTGGGTATGGGTTCCTGGGTGATTCGCTACCTTTGTTTTTCCTACGGTGCGAAGCTGTTGGACGGTTCCGGTGGCGAAATGGTCACCGGCGTCATGCCCCTGCTGATCGCAGGTGTGGTCCTGCACGGATTTGCCTACGATTTCGTCTTCGTGTCCGGCTACCTCTACGTCGACAAGCATGTGAGCGAAAAAGTCCGTGCACAGGCACAAGGCTTGTTGACGGTCTTCACGCAAGGCATTGGCTTTGTCCTCAGTTCCCAGATCTTTGCCGGAGCCGTCTTCCTCAGAATAGTTGGCGACACGGGTGGTATGAAGGAATGGAAAGTCTTCTGGCTCGCTCCGATGGGCTATCTCGGAATCATCTTTGTTCTGTTCCTTGTGCTCTTCAAGGAAGACAAACCCAAGACGAAACCGGCCGCCTGATCCTCGTTCGCTTTTCGAACCCTGAATTCCACAAATGTCATTAGCAGATTATATCGTTCTCCTCGTTTACTTTGGCGGCATGGCCGGCATCGGCTTTTGGGCCATGAAGTCGGTGAAGAAGCAGGAAGACTTCTTCATGGGCGGTCGCCAATTCGGAAAACTGTTCCAGACCTTTGCCGCCTTTGGCGCCGGGACTGGTTCGGCTGATCCGGTGAACACCGCGCGCGGCACGTTTGCCAACGGCATGAGCGGGATGTGGGGGGTGATGTATTGGCTGTTCGTGACGCCGATCTACTGGATCAGCGCCGTGTGGTACCGGCGCATGCGTTGCCTCACACTGGGTGAATGGTTCACCGAACGCTACGAATCCAAGAATATCGGCGTGGCCTACGCGATCTTCGGCTGTTTCTACTACGTGGTGTACGGGGCAATGCTCTTCACCGCGATCGGCAAGGTGGCGGTGCCGCTCATGGGGCCGGAAATCCTGGGAATACAAACTGAGTTCGTCCTCGTGCCGTTGGTGGCAATCATCGTTGTGGTTTACGGCGTACTAGGCGGCGTGACGGCGGCCTATTGGACGGACCTGATCCAGGGCATGTGCATCGTGGCACTCTCGGTGATGTTGATCCCCTTCGGATTGCAGGCAGTGGTCAAGAAGTTCGGAGCGGATGGAGACACTTGGACCGATGGGTTCCGGGTGATGCACGAGCAGCTTCCAGAACACACCTTCACCATTCTTGGTGGCAACGCGAGCAGTGAGTTCCCGCTCTTTGCCATCGTGGTCATCGTGATCATGAACATGGTCGGCATCGTTCTGACTCCGCATTTCATCGTGACCGGCGGTGGCACCGCCAAGAGCGAACACGACGCCCGTGTCGGCCTCGTGACCGGCAATTTCATCAAACGCTTCTGCACCGTCGGTTGGGTGATCACCGCCCTCATCGTGCTCACGCTCTACTCTGGCCAACCGGAACTGATCAATGATCCCGACCAGGCGTGGGGTGTGGCGACCAAACAATTGCTCGGACCACTCGGTATCGGACTGGTAGGACTCATGCTGGCCTGTCTCTTGGCGGCGCTGATGAGCAGCGTAGACACCTACATGCTGGTTTGTGCGGCCTTGGTCGTCCGCAATATTTACGTCCCCATTGTGAAAGCCGATGCGACGGAAAAGGAATGTCTCAAATTGGGTCGGATCACCGGCATGATGATCGTCGCCGGTGCCGTCATCATGGCGATGATGGTCAACGACATGTTTGCGATTCTCAAGCAGACCTGGATCGTGCCGATGACCTTTGCCGCCTTGTTCTGGGTGGGCATGTATTGGCGGCGCGCCACCACAACAGCCGGCTGGATTACCGTGATCTTCTGCCTGCTCAGTTTCTTCATCCTCCCGCGCGCGATTCCGACATTGGCACCGGGCTTGAAGACGAATCCGGAATACATGGCAGTGAGTCAGATCGTTGAGACCACGACCGTCCGCAAGGCCTCTCCTTCAGATGTCAATTCGGGCAAGGCCGCAGAGGTTGGCGAAGAGATCACGGATGTGAAGACAACCGGCGGACAATCGCTCTACTGGTCCGGAGGTGTGAAGCTGAAGTCCGCCATCGCTCTCGGCAACCTTGAGAACGAACTCAAATACCTTCAAAAGATGGCGGCAACAACCAACGTCACGACCGCCGTCGCGGAAGTCGAAGCCGGCATCGCCTCGTTGAAGACTGAAGTTGCGGATTCCACCAAGGTTCTCGATACCAAGACCGAAGGCGAAAGCACCGTCCGCATCAAAAAGTATGAAGGCGAAATGCAGGTCGCCGGTGAGTTCCGCTTCGACATGCTCATCTACACGAAGCTGATGGGCATCGATCTCAGCAAGGCGAACAAGGCCACGTTGCAGACCCTCGACCTGCCTTTCAAGATCGTGGCGCCGTTCCTCGTGATGATCATCTTCAGCCTCCTGACGAAGCCAAACTCGAAGGAGAGCCTCGACAAGCTCTACGTGAAGATGAAGACCCCGGTTGACCCTGATCCGGAAGGTGACATCAAGGCGATGGAGGAAAGCTACGCCAACCCCGATCGCTTTGATGACAGGAAACTCTTCCGCGGCACGGGGATCGAAATCCAGCGTCCCACCAAGATGGATTTCTTCGGATTCATCGGTTGTTTCGCCGTCTGTTTCGCCATCATCGCGCTCATCGTTCTGGTCTCCAAGATCGGCACCTGACGCGTATTCAGAAATCCATTGCGAATTTTTGGGCGCTCCGTATCTTCCCGTCCCTCGTAAACGAGACGATATGAAAAGGTTCATCTTTGCCCTGACCATTGCCTCCCTTGTCCAGTCTGCCTCCGCAGACGATTGGACACAGTATCGCGGCCCGAATCACAACGGTCATTCGGACGAAAAGCTTCCCAGCAAACGTTGGGATGCCGGTCCGACGTTGTTGTGGAAATCGGACAAGTATCCACTCGGCTTTGCCTCCTTCACCACCAGCGGAGACCAGTGCTTCACGGTTTGTGGACGTGACGGCAAGGAAGTGGCCGTCGCGATCAACATGAGCAGCGGCAGGGAAAACTGGTCCTACACCATGACTCCCACCGATTACGGGCATACTGGCGGCAACGCCGGCGCTCGCAACAATCAAGGCGGCGATGGCCCGCGTTCCACGCCGACGATTCATGACGCCAAGGTGTACATCATGTCCGCCGACCTCGTACTTTACTGCCTCGACGAACAGTCCGGTAGTCTGGTCTGGAAGAAGGACATCATCAAGGAACATGCGGGCAAGAACATCCGTTGGAAGAACGCCGCTTCTCCCTTGATCGCGGACGGACGGATCTACGTCGCTGGTGGCGGAACCGGCCAGTCCATGATGGCGCTGAACCCGAAGAACGGCGAACTGCTGTGGGGCACTGGGGCGGACACGATGACGCATTCCACGCCGACGATCGCCACCATTCACGGAGTCAGACAGGTCATCTTCTTCACCCAGACCGGATTGGTCGGTGTGAATGCAGTGAATGGAACCGAACTCTGGCGCTACAACTTCAAGTTCTCCATTTCAACCGCCATCTCCCCGATCGTCGCGGGAGACATCGTCTATTGCTCGGCAGGTTACAATGTCGGGAGTGCGGCAGTGAAAGTCTCCAAAGCCGGCGACACGTTTTCTGCGGAAGAGATCTGGCGCGTTCACGGTCATAAGAATGTCGCCAATCACTGGAGTACACCGGTCTACAAGGACGGTTATCTCTACGGCATGTTCAGCTTCAAGAAGTACGGCGACGGACCGTTGAAATGCGTGGAACTGGAGACCGGCAAAGTGGTCTGGTCGAAGGAGGGATTTGGTCCCGGCAACTGCATCATCGCCGACGGTCACATCCTGGCGCTCACCGACGACGGCCAAGTTGTCCTCGCCGAGGCTTCGCCGAAGCGCTACCGCGAGCTATCCCGCGCGAAGGTGTTGAAAGGCAAGTGCTGGACCACGCCGATTCTGAGCAATGGACGCATTTACGTCCGCAGCACCAAGGAAGCAGCCTGTCTCGATATTTCGGGTCGCCAAGCCGCTCGTTGAGCCCTTGGTCTTGTTTTTCGCAGGCCGGAGTCCAGAAACTCCGGCCTTTTTCTTTACCCATTCATGCTCCGCACCTAAGGTTCCGCGCCTCAATTATGCCCAAAAACATAGTCGAAATGGAAATCGAGCAGGTGACGTTGGAGCTTCCCGACACCAAGACGCTGCGATTGAAATGGCCGGAAGGCTATGACGAGCAATTCAAGACGGGACAATTCATCACCGTCTACTGGCCCGACACTCCCAAGTACAAACGGGCCTACTCCCTCTCTTCCTGCGCCCTCGATCGCGGTTATTTCGAGGTCACGGTCAAGCGCGACGGCAAGATGGGGACGCGCATTGTCGATTGGGCCAAGGAAGGCGACACCCTCTTCGTCATCCCGCCGGTTGGAAAGTTTCTCCCCGTCTACGATCCTCCCGGCAAACACCTGCTCTGCATCGCCGGCGGTTCGGGCGTCACTCCTTTCCGCGGATTTGCGAGGGAGGCAACCCGACGCAACCTTGATACGGATATTACGATCCTTTACAGCGTGCGCACGACCGACGACATCATCTTCAACCATGAGTTTCGCGAACTGGCAGATGCCAATCCTCGTTTCAATTTTCACGTGACCTGCACCCGTCTCGGCGACGATGACGCCTGGCCCGGTCGCCGCGGCCGGATCGACGCCGAGTGGGTCAAGGAACACATTACTGATCAGGACAATACGGTGGTATACGCCTGCGGAACCAACGCGTTGGTGGACGGTACGGAAAAACTGATCCGGGAGGAACTGGGAATGGCGAAAGAACAGATGAAGACGGAGAAGTGGGGCTGATTTGATGTCACTCAAACGCACCGCGCTCTTCTTTGCCCACGAACAATCCGGCGCCCGGCTGGTTGACTTCGGCGGATGGGAGATGCCTGTCCAATACACGAGCATCGTCGAGGAGCATAAATGCGTCCGTTCTGCTGTGGGCATTTTCGATATCTCACATATGGGTGAGGTGACTGTTTCCGGCAGAGGCGCCAAGAACTTCCTCAATCACCTGCTCACGAACGACATCGAGAAGCTGTTCCCCGGCCAGGGCCAGTACACGATCATGTGCAACGAATCCGGCGGTGCGATCGATGATCTCTACGCCTACCGTACCGATGCGCTCGATTACCTCTTGGTCATCAATGCCTCTCGCATCGACGAGGACCTTGCCTGGATGGAACAGCAGCTCGAGGGTTTCGCCGACAAGGAGAATGTGACCTTGAAGAACTGTTCGGACGAGATGTCCGCGGTCGCCATCCAAGGACCGAATTCCCCTATTCTGCTCGATCAGATGTTCCCCGGGCCATCAATTGCAGAAACCCGCGTCGATCGGCCCAGCGACCTGGAAAAGAATGAGCTCGGCAAATTCCTCTTCGGCACGGACGAAGTCTGGGTCTCGCGCACAGGTTACACCGGCGAAGACGGCTTCGAGGTCATCACCAG
>JBMYQZ010000050.1:0-14947 GCA_049601855.1 Limisphaerales bacterium
GGCGTTTGGGTTGTCCAGATCAGCGCCCCAGAGTTTCGTCGTGGTGGCGGTGAGGGCGCTGCCAGCGACCGCGGCGGTCAAGCCGGTCCAAAGCGCCATGAAACCGCGCCGACCAATGGGAGTTTCGTCCGGGGCAAGGTATTCGACCTGCTTGAGTTCGATGTCGTTCCATCGATCTACAAATTTGATCGAATGTGTGGGGCAGACGCCGCCGCAAGTCTGGCAAAGCGTGCAGTCCGATTCGCGGGTGGTGAAGTCGGTCTTGATGGCGTCGAAGGGGCAGACCTCGACGCATTTGTTGCAGTTGATGCAGGTGTCCTCGACCTTGCGTTCGCTGACGCGGAAGAGATTGCCGAGCGAGAAGACGGCGCCACTGGGGCAGACATACTTGCACCAGAAACGCGGGCGCAGGAAACCGAGACCGAGCACTCCGAGGAAGAGGACGATGGAAATCCAATGTCCGGCATTCATAGGAGGAATCAAATGCCAACCTCGCATCAATCCGCTTTGGAGCGGCTCGGCAATGAAGAGGAAGCCGCGGGTGATCACGGGAATGGCGGAGACGAATCCGGAGATCAGCACGCCGAACAACGCACAGATGAGCACAGTCAGCAGGACGTAGTATTTGATGTGTACCCACCAGCCCTCTTTCTCGACGCGGAACCTCTTAACGCGTTTGCCGATCAACCAGTCGAAAATGTCGATGGTGGTGCCAAGCGGGCATAGGTAGCCGCAGAAACCCCGCGGGATGAGCACGCAGACCAGCAGGATAACACCCGCGAAGATCAACGACCAAACCCAGCTCTTCGCAGCGATGGCGGTAGAGAGGCTGACGAGCGGGTCGATGATGAGAAAGAACTCGGCGGCGACGACTTCCTTCTTGGCGAGGTCGTCGGTGTAGTGCGAAGGCCATTTGTCGGGAGCTTCTTCCTGGAGGGTCCAAGGGCCGGTGCTGAGGAGAATCTTGTCGAACTGTTCGGGCGGAAGATCCGCGGGAGGTTCGAGCGTGAGAACGCTGTTGGAAGAATTGACGATGGTGAATTTACCGACCAGACCTTCCATGGGAGTGAAGGCAGTACTGTCGAGAATGTGTATTTTGTCGGAGACGCTCAGACCCTCTGCATCGCCGCCCTGAAAACTGGAGTTGCCGGTGGCTTCGTCAATGTTCGCGAGTTGCCAGCCTGGGGAGACGACGCCGGCTGGCTCCGGTGCGGCGGTGTAGGGCCAGCAAACGTAGAAGAACAGGATGACGAATGTGGCGAGACAAATGCCCTGAACGATGCGGCGAAACGGGGAGGAAACGGCCGATGGTCCAAGCCAGCGGAGGAAGCGGCGGATATGGCCCTGTTTGCCGGTGGCGGCGTCGAAGAAGAACGACTTGGGCAAAATGGCCTGGGCAATACGGGTGAGAAATCCCGGCCCGTAGCTTGGCTGATACTTGCGATTGACGAAGGGAAGAAAGTGATTCCAGTCCAAACCGTGCTTGGAAAAGAGCGTCACCAGCCCTGCGACCATGAGAACGACGCCCACGGTGAGCGCGAGTGCGTGAGGAAAGGAGTGCCACCAGAGTCCGATGGTGCCGCCCCCGAGGAGACATAGGCCGAGGCCGATGAGCCGTGATTTGTTCATCGACCTTTGTTCAACGCCTTGGCCGTGGCGTTCACGATCGCCTGCGCGGTGATGGTGGCACGGCTGGTCGCGTCGATGTCCTTCACCGATTGTTTGGACGTGATCTGGGCGGGGACATCTCGGAGTGCGGAGTAGTATTGTTTCTCCTTGTGCTGGAGAACGCGGAGGCTGGTGATGCGCCCGCCGGTGACTTTCGCCTCGATACGAATCGGGCCGTTATAACCGGTGGCGCTGTCGGTGTAGGTGCCGTTCTTCAATTTGGTGACGTCCAACAGCTCGAACAGTTGGATGGCTGAGATGCTTTCGCGGGCGCGGGCGTATTGTCGATTTTCATACTGCTTGTTGCGCGGTTTGCGCGGGTCCGTCAGCACCTTGCGATAGTAAGTAATGGCTTTCTGGTATTGGCCGGCCAAGGCCAGGGCATCGCCGGCGAGCAAGAAAAGTTCGTGTGGCTGGCGTGAGCGAGCGAGGGCTTCCGTGAGGCGCACGGCCTGGTCGGTCTTGCCCATGGCACCGAGTAGTTTGACGGTCTGGGTATTGGCAGGTTTGTTGGCAAGGGCGGCCATGGCCATGTCGGCGCTGCCCATGCGGAAGTAACATTCAGCGAGCAGGATGTAGCCGGGGTCATTCGATTTGAGGTCCGCCTGTCGCCACCAATACGCGGCGCGCGGGTAATCCTGGAAGAGCCGGAAATACATCGAGGCGAGTCCCTTCTTCGCCATGTTGTTGACGTGGGAGCCGTTGGGGCTGCGTTCGATGAGAAAATACATGAAGCGGATGCCTTCGCGCCAACGACCTTGGTTGGGGTTGATGGTATCCCAGATGAACTGACCAATGTTCTTCTTGCCGTTCCAAGGCTTGGGCGCGGGCATCGTCCAGTTGAGATCCATCGTGGACGGGTAATTCAACTTGGTGGCGTCATACCAATCCGGCTTGCTGGCGCCGGTCGTACGGATGAGTCGCTCCACGGCCGAATTGCCATCGGTGGATGCGGGCGCGGCGCCGAGGTTGATCTGTTTGCCGTTCTGCGTGACCGAGAGGATGTCCTTGAAGGCGTAGCGGCGGGTGAGCGAACGGAAAAGAATCGTCACGGTCTTGGCACCTTGATCAATCGCGGTGACCTCGCCGGAGAGGCGAGCACCGTTCCGAAACACGATGGTATCGGCGGCGGTCGCGCAAAGCGGAATCAGGAGCGAGAGAAGCAGGAATCGTCGGATGCTTTTCATTGTCGGATCGGATTCGGATCATACAGTTGGCCTCGTTCGCGTCACCTCAATAGCGTCTACAATTATTTCATGAGAACCCTGTTCACGATTCTGGCTCTTGTCCTTCCGCTGGCGGCGGCCCCGGTCAAACCGCCCAATGTGCAACACCGCGGCACGGGAAAGAAATGGATCGCGGCTGCGGGGCATCCGCTGGCGACGAAGGCGGCAATGGACGTGTTTGAGAAGGGCGGTAACGCCGTGGACGCAGCGGTGGCAATCGGATTGACCATGGGGGTTGTCGACGGACACAATTCCGGGATTGGCGGTGGCTGCTTCATGTTGATCCATTTGCCAGACGGCAAGGTGGTGGCGTTGGACGGACGAGAAATGGCACCCGCCAAGGCGCATCGCGACATGTTCTTGCGCGACGGGAAGGCGGTTTCGCAGTTGTCCAAGACCGGTCCGTTGGCGTCGGGGATTCCAGGTTCTCTGGCGGTGTACGACCACGTGCTTCGCAAGTACGGGAAGCTGAAGCTGGCGGATGTGATTCTGCCGGCAGCGGAGATTGCGGAGCGGGGCTTTCCGATTGATCCGGTATGGGCGCGGAAGTTGAAAGTGGTGACGCAGTATGTTCGCAATTATCCCTACTCGGCGTCGGTGTTGTTGCATCCGGATGGTTCGCCGATGAAGGCCGGGGAGGTAATCGAACAGAAGGATCTCGCGAAAACATATCGGGCCATCGCGAAGAACGGGATCAGGCACTTTTATCGCGGGGGCTTCGCCAAGAAGACGGTGGCCTGGATGGAGGCCAATGGCGGTCTCATTACCGAGGCGGACTTTGCCAATTACAGTTTCAAGAATCGGGAGCCGATCGTCAGCAAGTATCGGGGGCACACGATCTACGGCTTCCCGCCACCCAGTTCCGGTGGGGCGCACATCGCGCAGATTCTGAACATGCTGGAGGGATTTGAAATCGCGGCGATGTCAGAGTCACAGCGGATACACGTGATCATCGAGGCGATGAAACTGGCTTTCGCGGATCGTGCTTATTGGCTGGGAGACGCGGACTTCGCGAAGGTCCCGCGTGGATTGGTGGACCGTGGTTATGCGCGGGAACAGGCGAAGCGGATTTCGCTGAAGAAGGTGACCAAGGTCTCGACGCACGGAACACCCCCGGGAGCGACGGAGGATTTGTTCAACAAGCACACCACGCATTTCACCGCGGCGGACAAAAGCGGGTTCTGGGTTGCCTGCACGGCGACGGTGAATACGGGTTTCGGTTCGAAGGTGTTGATCCCCGGCACGGGGGTAATTATGAACAACCAGATGGATGATTTCTCGGCGCAACCTGGCGTGCCGAATGCGTTTGGGCTGCTGGGCGCAGAAGCCAATGCCGTGGCGCCGGGCAAGCGACCACTTTCCAGTATGAGCCCCACCATCATCGTGAAGGATGGTCGGCCGGTGATGTCCGTCGGGGCGGCCGGCGGACCGACGATCATTACGCAGACCTTGCTGGCGATCGTGCGCCGTATTGATTTGGGATTGCCCTTGGAAGAATGCCTGGCCCTGCCGCGTTACCACCATCAATGGTCGCCGGATTCGGTACGGATCGAGCGGCGGTTAAGCGGGTCGGTGCTGGAGGATCTCAGGGCGTTGGGTCACGAACTGGCGCCGCGAGGTGATTTTGGTGCGAGCCAGGCGATTGAGCTCGGACCGAAGGGCTTTGAAGGTGTGAGTGAGCCGCGCGGGTACGGGCGGGCAGACGGTCTTTGAGATGAGTTCTGATAAACTGGAAACGCGGATCCTGGTCGTTGACGACAACCCTGTGAGCCAGATGAACCTGGTTGAGGTGTTGTCCCGGGAAGGTTACATCGTCGAGGCAGCGGATGACGGGCAGGGGGGCGGCTCGCGATGGAACGAGATTTGCCCGACCTGATTCTGCTCGACGTCAAGTTGCCGGACATCAATGGGATGGAACTTTGTCGCGAGATCAAGGGCCAAGCGCGCTACGCCGCGGTGTTCGTTGGCTTGATCTCCTCCAGTGAAATCGAGTCGGACAAACAGGCTGACGGGCTGCGCTTGGGAGCGGATGCCTACATCACTCGGCCGATCCAGAATCGCGAACTATTGGCACGGGTGGAATCACTTGTGCGATTGCTGCGGGCGGAACGTCGTTTGCGCGAGATGAACGAGGTTCTCGAACTCAAGGTGCAGGCTCGGACGCGCGAGTTGTCGGTGACGGTCGAGAATCTGCGGGCCGAAGTGGAGACGCGCAAGTTGGCCGAAGCGGAACAACGGAAACTCACCAATCGGCTGCGCAACCTACAGGATCTTGACCAGGCGGTGTTGGCCGCGAAGTCACCGGAAGAGATCAGCGAAGCGGCGGTGAGGAGCGCCGGCCAGATGCTACGCACTCCGTTGGCCGAGGTCTGGCGACTGGTGCCGGCGGACGATCAGCTCGTTCGCATGGCTGAGCGGAGATCTTCGGGAGTGCCGAAGGCGGTCGATGTGGTTGAACGCATGGTGGACAACTATCTTGTCCCCCTGATCAGTGGCGAGGCGGTGGAGATGCTGGGAGAGCAACATCCGTTCGCACCCGAGACGAAAGGCGAGTGGAGCGCGGTGTTGTTATTCCCTTTGCTGGTGCGCGAAGAACTCGTTGGGACTTTTGTGGTTAGCAAGGGAGAGAACAGCCCGGATTTGATCGAGATCAAGGAAGTCGGGACGGAGATCGCCCGGGCTTTGTCCTTGGCGATCGGCAATACGGATCTGCTCGGTGACCTTCGCGAGCGCGGGGAGGAGTTGGCCCGTCTTTCGCAGAAGTTGGTGCAGGTGCAGGAGGACGAGAAGAAACACCTGGCCAAGGAACTGCACGACGAAATCGGGCAATTGTTGACCGGCATGAAGGTGCGCCTGCAATTGACGGCGAACGCTGCATCGCCGGAGGTACAGCAAGGCATTGGCGAGGCGGTGGATGTGTTGACGGAATTGATGTCACAGGTGCGGCAGTTGTCCCTGGATCTGCGCCCCCAAATGTTGGATGACTTTGGGCTCGTGCGGGCTCTTGAGTGGTTGTTTGAGAGACTTGGCAAGCAGGCCCGGTTGAAGGTTGAGTTTCAACACAACGCGGATGGCAAGCGGCTCGATTCGAATGTGGAAGTGGGCGTCTTCCGCATCGTCCAGGAGACCCTGACGAACATCATGCGGCACGCCGGTGTCGATCATGCACGGGTGACCCTGTGGATCGAGGAGGACAATTGTCGGGTGCAGGTCAGTGACGAGGGCCAGGGGTTTGATGTGGATGAACGTTTGCGCGGCGGGACGGCTGGCCTTTCCGGTATGCGCGAGCGGGTGGATTTGATGGGCGGAATGCTGGACGTGGATTCACGGGTTGGCAAGGGGACCTGTTTGACAGTTGACGTGCCACTGCAGCAAGAGAGATAACCATTCCCATGTCCGAAGCAGCCGAATGCCGAGTCTTTATCGCCGATGATCATCGGATCGTGCGGGACGGGCTAAAACTGGTCCTCGAGAAAGAAATGGGATTCACGTTTTGTGGCGAGGCCAGCGACGGGATGACCGCAGTTGAGCAGGTGGAGGAACTCAAGCCGCATGTGCTCGTGGTGGACCTGATGATCCCGCGCTTGCACGGGCTCGAGGTGGTCAAACACGTGAAACGGCATTGTCCCGACACGAAGGTGCTGGTGTTGACCATGCATGCGGACGAGCCATACGTGCGCGAAGCCCTGCATAACGGCGCTCACGGATACTTGCTGAAAGATTCCGACGGTGTGGAATTTGTGAAGGCCCTGCGCACGGTGGCCGCCGGTAAGCGCTTCTTGGATGGCGAACTCTCCGAGATGGTGATGGCTGGTTACGCGGACAAGGGCTCCGGTAAGGAGGAATTGGATGTTTACGACACCCTAACCAGTCGCGAACGCCTCGTGCTGCAACTCGCGGCCGAGGGTCTGACCAGCCAGAAAATCGCCACCAAACTGTATATCAGCCCCCGCACGGCCGAGACGCACCGGGCCAACCTGATGCGCAAGTTGAGCCTGAAATCCCAGACCGATCTGGTGAAATTCGCGATTCGCAAAGGTATCGTTTCCGCCTGACGTCGAATACCGGGAACTACGAATAGGATGCGCGCGCACGGGCGTTAGTTTGGATCAAGTCCAAATTACGCCGCCATGCTCAATTACACCCCCCAACCGACCGATTACGCCCGCCAAGGCGAATGTAACCGACCCCGGGTTAGTGACTATGAAGTTGATCGATCACGCGACGAAGTCCGCGAAGATTCGGTGGCGAAGGAAACCGCCACCGTTTGGGAATTGCCCAAGTCGAACGGCTACGTAGATATGTACGTCGGGGGCTGGGCTTGAGCGAAGAGAACAATCCGGCCGTTCCCGACGTCAACGTCCTGATCGTCGAGGATGACGAGGTGGCAGCCACGTATCTGCGCGAAACGCTCGCTAGAATCGGTTGCACCCATGTGCGTTCGGTGGATGCGGGTGAAGATGCTTTGGAGCTGGCCCGGGAGTTCGTGCCTGATTTGGCAGTGATGGATATCCGCTTGAGGCGAACGCTGGACGGCATCACCACCGGCAGCCGACTGCATTCGCAGTATGGGACACAGATACTGTTTCTTTCAGCCTCTGACGATGCGGAGACGCTGGAGAAGGCGAACGCCGCGATTCCCTTCGGTTTCCTGGTCAAGCCCGTGGATGAACGGACGCTCAGCGCAATGCTCGAAGTGGGCCTGGCCCGGGGACGCAAGCTGATTCAAGAACGTGACCGGAGGCAGGGTGACGAAAAGGAGTGGATTTGCGTCTGCGCCTGGTGCAAGAAGATCCGCGATGATCAAGACCGCTGGAAGCCGCTGGAGGTCTATCTTTCTGATCACTCGATCAACCGATTCACGCACGGCATTTGTCCGCAGTGTACCGAGAAGACCTTGGAATCTACTTTGTGAAATCAGGCGCTGAGTTCGTCCATCAACGCGCGCACCTCGTTCTCTAGTTTCTGGAATTCCGCCGACAATCGATCCTTGTTCAAACGACCTTTTCTCCCGTCTTCCTCGATTTGCGCGGCGATCTGGGTGGCAGACTGTCTTGAGAAGTGGAGGAGCGCACCCTTCAGTTGGTGGGCGCTGTCTTCGATTGCGCGTGGCTCGCCGCCGTCGATGGCGACGCGAATGGTGTTCAGCATCTGGTCGCTATTGCGCAGGAATACCGCGGCGAGTTTGCGGTACAAGGCGGGATCGAGATCCAGTGGTTGGTAGGTGGGGGGCTCGATTGATTCACGCGGATGGACCGCGGCGAGCTTGCGATGTAGTTCGGATTCATCGATGGGCTTGGCGAGGTAGTCGTCCATGCCGGCTGCGAGGCAACGTTCCCGCTCACCTTTGACGGCGCTGGCGGTGACCGCGATGATGTGAATGTGTTCGCCCGTGTCCTTTTCGCGGAATCGAATGGTCTTCGTTGCTCCGATTCCGTCGAGGGCAGGCATATGCAAGTCCATCAGGATGACGTCATGCTTGCCGGCGGCCCATTTCTCGACCGCGTCAGAGCCATTGACTGCCACCTCAGGTTGGTGGCCGGCCAAGGTCAAGAGGGCCACGGCGAGTTCGCAATTGATCTCGTTGTCTTCGGCGACGAGAACGCGCAGCGACTTCGCGTCGGCATCGTTTTCTGTGCGAGTATCGGATGGTTGTTGGGTGGAGGAGCCGGGCTGTAGCAGTTCGTCCAGGGCGTCGGCGAGGTCGGCATGCGAGACCGGCGTCATGAGAATCCGTTCGCAATCTGAGACACTTGTCCTGACGCCATAATCGAGCCCGGTGTCCACCAGTAAGATGGTCCCACAGGTTCCTCCCGGGAGCGTTCCGGGAATGCGCGACTCGTGGCCGTTGTCGTAGATGATTATGTCGGGCGGTGGATTGGAGTCTTGGGCGAGGAGATCGCGCTTGTACAAGGTGTTGGTCGTGACCTGCCAGCGTTTCAGCAGATCGCCAAGAATCGAACGCGTCGCACTCGATTCCGTGATGATGCCCACCGTCAGGTCCGGGTAGGCGCGTTCGTCCGCCTTGGCGCCGGTGGTTCCCAGTTCCAATTCCACGTGGAACTGACTACCGAGCATGGGTTCGCTCTCCACCCAGATGCGGCCATTCATCTGCTGGGCGAGCGTTTTGCAGATGGACAATCCCAGCCCCGTGCCGCCGAAGCGTCGGGAGATGCTTCCGTCGGCCTGCGTGAAGTGACCAAAAAATCTCCTCCTGTTTGGCCGTGGGAATGCCTGTTCCAGTGTCGGAAACAGTGAGATACAGGCGGGCTTTGTCTGTGTCCGAGGGTTCCATCCGGAGGTTGAGCAAGACCTCGCCCTTGTCGGTGAACTTGATGGCGTTGCCGATGAGATTGGTGATGATTTGTCGCAGCCGCACGGGATCTCCGTGCAGTTGATCGGGCACATCCGGGGCGATGCGAAAGTTGAAATCCAGGAGTTTCTCGTGCGCGCGAATGGCCATCGGCTTGAGGCAACGAGCGATCGTTTCGCGCAGGTCGAAGTCCACTGGCGAAAGTTCGAACTTGCCCGCCTCGATCTTTGAGAAGTCGAGGATGTCGTCGATGATCGTCAGCAGGTCGCTGGCGGAATGTTGGGCAGCGTGGAGATAACGACGTTGGCGCTCATCGAGTTCGGTCTTCAGGGCGAGGTTTACCATGCCGAGAATGCCGTTCATCGGCGTGCGAATCTCGTGACTCATCGTCGCCAGGAAATTGCCCTTGGCCAGGTTGGCGGACTCGGCGGCGGCCTTGGCGTCGCGTAACGCATTCTCCGTCAGCCGGCGCCGGTTGACGTCGAGATGAGTGCCAGCCATACGCAAGGGTTTGCCCTCCTCGTCCCGTTCCACGATTCTGGCCCGGGACAAGACCCGCTTCCATTTGCCGCCTTTGGTCTTGAGCCGTTGTTCGTTTTCGTAGGCGTTCGTCAGGCCCTTGAAATGGTCCTTCGTGCGCGATTCCAAGATCGGGAGGTCTTCGGGGTGGATCAGTTTTTCCCAGAAATCGAGTGTGCCGTCGAAGTCTTCGCGCTCGTAATCGAGCATCTCCAGCCAACGGTCGTTGACTTCGAGCTTGTTGGTGTCGATGCGCCAATCCCAGAGTCCGAGGTCCGCACCACCCAGTGCGAGGTCGAGTCGCTCCCGACTCTCGCGCAACTCCCGCGCGTCCTCGCGTTGGCGCAAGGCGGCCTCGACGCGCAAGGGCAGAATCTGCAGGTAGCCCTGATCTTGGTCCTTGATCAGGTAGTCGAAGGCGCCGGCCTTCATGGCGCGGACGGCGATGGCTTCGTCGCCGCCGCCGGTGGTGACAATTACGGGGATGTCACCGAGATGTTCCTGCAGATCGAAAAAGGTGCCGTCGGGCAGGTTGATGTCGCTGATAACGATGTCGAACTGAATCCCGTCCAGGAGATGTTCCGCTTCACTGACCAGGTCCGTAACCTCGTACTCGTAGTGGAGTTGCTCGGCTTTGACCTTTCGCCGAAAGGCCATCTGGTCGATCGGATCATCCTCGATCAAAAGCAGTTTGATTGGGCCGGCCATCAGGACGCGTCGGGCAATTCGCTCAAGGTCCAATAGAGTTTGATGGTCCGGATGACATCAACGAACTGCTGGTAATCGACGGGCTTCTGCATATAGCCTGCGACGCTGTGCTCGAAGGAATTGTGCCGATCATGTTCCTCCTTAGACGTGGTCAGCACAATGATGGGGATGTTCTTGAAGTTGTCATCGGCCTTGACGATTTCGAGGAATTCCAGACCGTTCATGCGCGGCATGTTGAGGTCCAGCAGGATGATGCTGGGTCGTGGCATCTCTTCCGCCCTCAGAAATTCGAGGGCTTCCTCTCCGTTGCTGCGATGATGGAGCGGATTCGTGACGCGCAGTTCCTTTAGAGCGCGTCGGACGGTCATGGCGTCCACTTCGTCGTCTTCCACGAGGAGGATGGGAGCTTCGTTTCGCATAAAGATTTCCAATGGATTGATGTCAGACACAGTAGTCTACCGTTCGTAATCGATGGGCAAGGTGAATGTGAAGGTCGCTCCCTCACCGGGAGCGGACACCACGCTAACTTCGCCCGCATGAGCTTCGACGATGCGTTTTACCAAGGCGAGTCCGATCCCGGTGCTTTCCTTGTCGTCACGCGGTTGCAGGGTTTGGAACAATTTGAAAATGCGGTCGAAGTATTTGGGGTCGATCCCCGGTCCGTTGTCTTTCACCGAGAACCGCCAGTGGCCATCTTCTTTCCGGGCGCTGATGCGGACTTCCCCGTCCATTCGGTTCAAGTGCTGGACGGCATTGCTGATGAGGTTCTGGAAGAGTTGCGTGATGCGAACCGGATCGGCCTTGATGCGCGGCAGAGCCGTCTCGATGCTGACCTTGATGTCTTGCGATGGCGCAATCGATTCGATGACGTCGGACACGAGAGCTGTTAGCTCAATGTCCCGGGAATCACCTTCCACGCGGCCCGCACGCGAGTAGGCAAGAATGCCATCGATCAGCTTGCCCATGCGATTCGAGCGATTGACGAGGTAACTCAGTTGCTTCTGTCCCTCTTCGTCAATCTTGTCCTTGTAGTCGCTCTCGAGCCACGAGGACAAGGAACTGATCGCGCGCAGGGGCGCCTTCAGGTCGTGAGAAACAACGTACGCAAAATCTTTCAATTCCCGGTTGGCCGCGCTGAGTCGGGAGAGGAGTTGCTCGCGTTCTTTCGCCACCTGCGTCTGACGAAGAATACGCCGGCGCAATTCCAGCTCCGACACCACGCGCCGCCCGAGAGCGAGCAGCATTTCACGTTGTTGCTGGGTGAGTTCACGGGGCACCCGATCGATCACACAGAGCGTGCCCAGTCCACGTCCTTCGTCATCGATCAGTGGCGCGCCGGCATAGAAACGGATGTCCGGAGCATCCGCGACCAAGGGATTGTCGTGAAAGCGGTCATCCTCCATTGCGTTGGGTACCTCAAACAACTTCTGTCCCAAGATGGCATGCGAGCAGAAGGCCCAATCTCTCGGCGTTTCCTTAGCGTCGATTCCCACGGCCGACTTGAACCATTGCCGGGTGGAATCCACCAGACTCACCAACGAGATCGGGGTTTGGCAGATCTCAGCCGCCAACTTGGTCAGGTCGTCGTACGCCTGCTCCGGTAGCGTGTCCAGCACTTCGTAGCTCTCGAGCGACGCGATGCGTTCTTCTTCATCTTCCGGTTTCGGCGCGATCTTCATCGGGGGGGCAACAGCAGTCACCAGCTTTGCGGAGGCAACGGGCTGATTCTATACGTAGTGAGGGGTAGAAACCGATTGGGATTACCCGGTTTGTTCGGGGCGGGTGCGGAGGATTATTCAGTGCCGAATGATGACCGTGTTCAGTAACTTTGAAAGCCTGGGAAGGGCGTCGGAATAGCGAGCTTGTTCGACGACGTTTTCGTTCTCGCCACGATCGACGCGGTGATCATAGAGCTCCCGGGCTGTGACTTTGCCGCTCGCAAACTCACGCCACTCGGTGTAGCGGAAACTGCCGCTGCGAATGGAGTAGCCCATGAATCCCGGCATCTTTCCACGAGGGTAATTGGGACGGGGAGTCTGGGTGAGGGCGGCCGCTTTTACCTTCTGTGTCGGATCGCTGAGAATGGGGACCAGTGATTTGCCCGCAAGTGAATGGGGCGGTTCCAGTCCGCACAAATCGGCCAAGGTGGGATAGAGGTCCAACAACTCCGCCAGCGAACCCGTTCTTTGGCCACCCTGATGTTCGGGCGTCGTGATGATCATGGGTACGCGGGCATCGACATCGAATACCGTCGTCTTGCGCAGCAATCCGTGCTCGCCCAAGTGCAGACCGTGGTCGGACCAAAAGACGATGATCGTGTTCTTCCTCAGGCCGAGTGAATCAAGCTCGTCCAATACCTTGCCAATCTGCGTGTCGAGATAGGTGATCGCGGCGAGATGCCCGTGGTTTAATTCGCGCAGGAGGTCGATATCATTCTTGCCGTCAATCCGATCCTTGGTCAGGGCGAGATCGGGAACGTTCGTCGGTGGACGAAGGACCGCGGGCACGGGTACCTTCTCGCGTTCGTACATGTCCCAGTACTTCTTCGGTGCATTGAAAGGGAGGTGCGGTTTCCAGAAGCCGACGGCGAGAAAGAACGGTTGTTCCTGTCGTTTCAAGACTCGTAATGCTCGGATAGCCCGTTCTGCAATCCGGCCGTCGTAATAGGCGTTGTCGGGCACATCTCGACATTCACTGTTGCGCCTGCCGCTGGCATGGTTGGGTGGGAGTTTGCCTTCGATTTGTGGTTTGTCGGCGCCATGAGTCGCGTAGTGCAGGAACGAGGGAACGCTCCAGGAAACTTCGTCGCCCTTCCAGTCATCCTGCCGCCAATTGTGGAAGATCTTGCCAATGCCCTGCGCGAAGTACCCGTTCTTCATGAACAGTTGGGGCAGGGTGACGATCTCGGGATGATGAGTGCGGAAATGCGTCGGCAGATCCCAGACGCGCAAGGTGTCGGGGCGCAATCCGGTCATCACCGAAGCGCGGGAGGGATTGCAGACACTCTGCTGGCAGTAGGCGCGTTCAAAAAGCGTCCCTCGTTGCGCCAAGCGATCGATGCTTGGGGAGATGACGTGCTTCTGGCCGTAACAGTTCAGAGCCACTTTCATGTCGTCCACTGCAATGAACAGTACATTCATCCGGGGCGCAGCCTGGGCGATGCCGATGAGCAGGAAACACGCTGAGAGAAATCGAATCACGAATCGAGGATTGGCGGGGATGCCCCTTCTGGCAAGCTTCCGGGAGCAATGCCGAACGTTTCCCGTCCAATTGACGTGATGAGATTGATCTCAATGATGTTGGCGTTCTTACCGCTCGCTTTGTCCGCTGGGTTTTCGGACGCGGATTACGCACAACATGTCGAAAAGTTGAAGGCCAGGACACCCGTTGGATTCACGATCGTGGTGGAAAAACCTTTCGTGGTGATCGGGGATGAATCGCCAGCCAGTGTTCGTCGCTGGGCCAACGGCACGATTCGTTGGGCGGTGAAGCAACTGAAAGCGGGGTATTTCAAAAAGGATCCGGACGCGATTATCGACATCTGGCTCTTCAAGAACCGCGGTAGCTATCTGAAACACACCTGGGAGATTCATCGCGATCGGCCGGGGACGCCCTACGGATATTACTCCCCGAGTCACCATGCCTTGGTCATGAACATCGCCACGGGGGGAGGCACTCTGATTCACGAAATTGTGCATCCGTTCATGGAGTCGAATTTCCCCGCGTGTCCCGATTGGTTCAACGAGGGTTTGGCGTCGCTCTACGAGCAGAGTTCAGAGAAGAACGGGAAGATTATCGGTTTGACGAACTGGCGGCTGGCTGGCTTGCAGCGGGCGATCCGTTCGGGAGGACTGCCGTCGTTCCAGCAGTTGTGCGGAACGACCTCAGATCAATTTCGCAATCAAGATCCGGGGACCCATTACTCGCAGGCGCGGTATCTTTGTTACCTGTTGCAGGAATCGGGGTTGTTGCGGAATTACTACGCCCAGTTTGTAGCCAATCACAAATCGGATCCGGGCGGCTACCGGACCTTGATGAAGGTGTTGAAGGAGACGGACATGGGGGCGTTCCAGAAACGGTGGGAGCGATGGGTGTTGGGGTTGCGATTTCCGTGATTACATCGCCTGTTCTCCGGGCAACATCATCATCACGGGAATTCTTACGTGGGGCGGTTGCTCGAGCATGAAGCGGACGCAACGTGCGACGTCGGCAGGAGTCAGCGGTTTTGTGATGCCGAGAAGTTCTTTCGGGTGAACGGGGAAGTGGTTCTGCAATTCGGTTTCCACCACACCGGGTTCAATCATGCTGACTTGGATATCGGTCTTCGCGACCTCCATCCGCAGGGATTCGGTGAGGGCTTCGATTGAGTGCTTCGTCCCCGCGTAGACTCCGGCACCGGGGCGAACCTTGGTGCCGAGGACACTTGAGACATTCATAAGATGTCCCTTGCCCGCCTGCTTGAAATGCTACAGAGCCGTGTAGGCCATGCGGGTGGCGGTCTCGACGTTGATGC
>JBMYQZ010000051.1:0-14855 GCA_049601855.1 Limisphaerales bacterium
CTCGGCGAGCCCTTCCGGTGGCAGCGGTGCGGGGGCGGGAAGGTAGCGTCGGCTCCACGTCGGGTCGCCACCGCCACGGATCACCAGGTCGCCACGCAGCACGCCGACTGCTTCGCGCAATGCCTGCGCTCCGCGTCGACTCGAGGAGCCACGAACGGGTTTGCCTTTGAACAGCTCCAGTATCCGCGCAATCAGGCCCCCATCCCGGCTGGCACTGATCAGCACCGCGAGTGTGCGTCGGCGCCAGCGCGACTTCACGTGCCGCTGGTAGAGCGTTAGGGAAAGGGCCAGGCGGTTGTGCCAGATACAGAAGATGGCCGGTTTCTCAGGGTCCTGTTCGAAATAACCCGAGTCATCACGCCAACGAAAGCGAACGGTGAACGCGAGCACATTGACCAACAGCCAGATCAGGCGGGCGATGATCCGGCCACTGAGCGAGACCACCTTGGGCACGACCGGTTCTGACGAAGGTTTGGACCTGGTTGAAGCCACGCGTCGATCAGTTCATTTCTTCAGAGCCGCGCGCACGAGATCTTCGACCGTGGCCGAATCGCCCAGCATCGCAATCGCTGCCTTGACGCCTTTGTGCGCTTCTTCCTGTTTGAAACCAAGTGCCGCCAAGGCCATCACGGCATCGTTGATCTTCTGGTCTTCGGTGGATCCCTTTTCCGCACTCGCCGCCTCCCAGGCCGCGGCTTCGCCAAAGCGATCACGCAGGTCGACCACGATTCTTTCAGCCGTCTTCTTGCCCACCCCGGAGATGGAGGACAAGGCCTTCACATCGCCGTTCACCACGGCGGCACGGAAAGACACGGGATTGGAGCCACTCAGAATGTTCAGGCCCAGTTTCGGACCAATGCCTTTCACGTTGCTGATCAGCAGGCGAAAGATCTCGCGTTCCTCATGGCTCATGAATCCGTAAAGCACGTGCGCATCCTCGCGCACAGCGAGATGAGTGAGGATGTGGACGTCACTACCCGGTGCAGGAAGCTTGTCGAAGGACGAAATCGGGATCAGCACGTCGTAACCCACGCCGCCCACATCAATGACCGCCTGGGTCGGGATCGCTTCCACCAGTTTGCCGCGGAGAAAAGTAATCATGAATCGGTGAGGCCAACGCTACCGAAATCGCTTGTTCGTCCCTATATTTTTTTTGGCGGCTTGAGCGCGGGCCGGCTCATGTCGTTGGCGTGCGCCAGGGCCAGCGCGAGAGCATCCGCCGCATCCGGAGCCGGCTGTGTCTTCAGTCCCAACATGCGCTGGACCATCTTGGCCACCGCGGCTTTCTGGGCACCGCCGAAGCCCACGATCGCCTGCTTCACTTTGCGCGTGGCGATCTCGTAGATCTCCAAGCCGGCTTCCGCCACCGGCACGATCGCGGCACCCCGGGCCTGGCCCATCACGATTGCGGTCTTCAGATTCTGCGCGAAGAAGATGCCTTCCATCACGCAAACGGTCGGCTTGTTCTCCTTGACAACGTCCCGCAACTGCTCCGCGATGTACAATAGACAGCGCGAATGCTCCCACTTGGCGTGACACTTGATCGTCCCCTGCGCGAGTGTATCCGGAACGTCTTTCCCCAACTGGATCACCCCGAAACCAGTCCCGCGCAGCGAGGGGTCGATGCCGATGATGACCGAATGCTGAACGCTCTTCCTGGCTGCCGGCACATCGGCTGAATTGCGCCGCTTCCCCGCCGCACGCTCCTGCAACTCGGCAAATTGTTTCGCGGACACGCCCACGAGGGAAAGTTATCGATCAGACATCTCATTGGCAACGGCAGGATGGAGGAGCGCGCCGAGACTCGTCCTTCCAGCATCCTGCCGGGCGCACCGACGCATCGCTCGTGTTGACGGCAACGAATTCCTTCGAAGGAGTTCCACCCGGTCGGCCCGATCAGCGCCATCGAAACTCCCGGCAGGATGCCGGAACGACGGGTTTTCCGTCCGCCCGGATTATAGTTCCGGACGGCGCTTGGCGGCGAACATGTAGATGAGGCTGGCGAGGAACAAGACGCCGAGGATCAACGCGCGGCTCGACGTGCTGGAAGGCGTGTGGGTGCTGGTCTTCAACTGCACGCTCAGGTCGGCCCATTTGTCGACCTGAATGGAGCGGGTGAAGGTGTAGATGTTGCCCTGCTCTGGCACAGAGGCGCGGATGGCTTCGGGAACGGCCTGGGCGGCGTCTTGTTGTTCGACAAGGTTTTCAGCCAGGCGCATGAGGACGCTGTTTTCTGTGGAGTCATTGTCGCGCAGGGCCAGTCGGACCTGTTCCTGCGTGTAGTTGGCCACGTCATCGGCCTGCAGAATCTGCAGGGAAGCGTTCGGTTTCTTGGCGACCTCGGCGTCGACCATCTTCTGGTTGACGTGACGACGGAAGTTCAGGCCGACGACAGCCTGCTGCATCTTCAGTTTCTGCAACTGCACGCGGGCATCCTCGTTGAAGGCGACGTCGTGTTGCGAAAGGCTGTAGGCGTTACGGAAGGCCTGGCGGGCCTGTTTCTGGCGACCCTCGGCGAGGAACTGGTTACCGATGGCGAGTTGTTGTTCGGCTTCCTGGGTCTTCTTCTGCTGAGCCGTGCTTTCTGCCTGCACGTAAGACTGCAGGTCGAGGCTCAGCGGCACGTTGGCATCGGTCTGTTCGTGGATCTGCAGCTTCGTGTTCCAATCCTTGAGTTCCCAGGCGGGCGGGAGGTAGATCTTCCAGACGATGTTCTCCAAGGGCAGGTCGAACTGTGGTCCGTTCATTGCCAGATTGTGCAGCTCTTGCTCGTTCCTGGTCTGAATGGAGTAGAGAAACTCGACCGGGACCGCCTGGTTGGGTTTCGTGTTCTGTTCAAGTGGCAGCAGGATCTGATCGGCTTCCACCCAGGGACGAACACTGGCGTGATTCACGGTGGCAAACCAGAACACCGCGTTGGTGGAAATCTTGAAGCGCAGCGAACGCATGTCACCGGGATGAATCATCAGTTTCACCGAAGTCAACATCATGCCGGAATCGGACAGGACCGAGGAGAGTTCCGTGGATTCCACGCGGGCGGGCAACAGCTGCGCGGCGTCGTGACGAACAACATTGACGTCGAGCGTGTATTCCTGCTCCAGCGAGCGGAAGGCGCGGTTGGCCTCGTTGCCGGCCAGCCCGCGCAGGTTGGCGGGAATGGACTGCCAATCGACGCGTTGCAGACTCGGCGGAATGGACGGGATACGCACATCAAGCCGGCCGCTGGTGCGGAGGCTGAGGAAGCCGCGGTGAAGATCTGAGCCCAAGGGGCGAAGACCGCTGACGTTGGCAACGACCTGCTCGTTGGCGAGCTTGGACTGCCAGGTAACGTTGAGGCGATAGCTACCGATAACGCGACGCTGCAACTTGATCTCCCAGACGTTTGTCCTCACTGCGCCGCGTACGGAATCAACCACGTGTTCGCCGGTGAATTGCACGGCATCCGCGCCGGCCGGCACTTCAACCGAGAGGGTTTTCACGCCGGCATTCTCGATCTTGTAATCAAGCCAGGCGCTCACCTTGAGCTGGCCTTCGCGAACGGTGACATCTTGGAGTGACGTCACCTGGATCCATGGATCGACCTTCTCAATGTTGAAATCGAGCTGCCAATTGGCGTGCAGTAGATTGAAGACCAGGACCCCGCGTTGCGTGATGCCGCTCTTCTTCGGATCCAGCTGTGTCAGACCATTGCGGTCGGCCACGTGCAGGCGCATGCCCTGTTCGGGAACCACGACCAGTTGACCGCTTTCCTTGTTGGCTTCGCGGATGGCAATGCGCGGGGTCGACCACGCGTTGGTCGTCGTCGGTCCGGGACCGACCAGGCTCAGGTTGAACTGCTGAGCGCCGAGCGTCTTGCCCTTGAGATGCAGCGTCACGATGCGGTTGGTGTCGGACTTCAGCCCGGTCCAGTGGCTGAGCGCACTGCCGGTGATGGAATCGACGTCGAGATTCTCCGGCATCACGAAACTCAGCTTGAAGACACCGGCGCGCGTAATGTTGGCGTTGAGGCGCACGGAAAGAACTGTGCGGTCCTCGCCGAGTGACAAGGTCTGGCTGCTGCCGACGCGGATATCCGGTTGCACTGCGGAGGCGGAGAGCTTGATCGTCTCGCCTTGAATCAGGTTTGAGTAACGAAACGCGCGGCGAAGGGTCAGCCCCGCAATGCGCTTCTGCTCGTTGCCGACCAGCGCGGCGGGGAAGTCTTCCAGATTGATGCGCGTGAACTTTGCGGCTTCGACGTTCTCAAGCACCACCTCGGAACCCGTGGCGACACCAACTTGTCCGATCTGGCTGGAGGCACCATCGATCCGGAGCAGACCAATCTCGCGTTCGAAGGGCAAGGTGCCGCCGGTGAATTGCGAGGTGACACGCACGTTGAAGGGACCGGTCTGCGGTGTCGTAAACTGCAGGCGCAGCTTCTTGGTGTCCGGATCGAATCGCCAGGCCTTCAAGGCGGGAGCCGCGACATCGGTGATGGTCATCTCGTCCGGAGTCGAGTAGGTGAGATCGCTCACCTGGCCGCGAGCCGCCTGCACCTTGGCTTCATGGATGCCTTCGATCACTCCCGCGGCGGGAATGAAGAGCTGACGTTGCTCGGTGTAGAAGATCACCTGCTCCGTCCGCACATCGCGACTAAGCGGCTTCCATCCGATCCGCGCATCAACGGTCGGAGACATCACGAGTTCGAATTTCGACCCCGCATCACCGACGGGCTCAACCGAGACGGCACTGGTGGTCTCAATGTCCTGCCCGGCGCGATCAAGATTCAACGTCACGCGATTCACCAGGCCGTAATGCGTCGGCAGATTGAAGCCACGCACATTGTGTTGCGCGCTCACCCCGACTTCGTAATCGAAGCTGATGCGATAGGTTCCGTTGGAGATCGCGGTGAGACGATAGACATTACGGCGATTCTCATTCGCTTCCGTCAGCTTCACCTTGCCCTCCGGCAAGCGAACGCGCTTGAGCACGGCGGGTTGGCGCAGGAAGTCAATCGACTGCCCGGCCTCGGCGTGCCATTCACCATTGGCGGTGACGTAGACCTGGTCGCCCTTCACGGTCGCCGTCTGGGTCAACGAGTTCATGACCACCTCGGGTTTGGCGGGGAGCTTTTGTTGGACCACGCGCTTGGCTGCCTCGGCGTTCCCTCCGGAGAGGAAGAGGCCGGCGATCAACAAGGCCGGCGCCCCCGCCGCCGATCCAGAAGGAGCTGCGGGCTCATCCGGTTCGTCCGCGGGCGGATCCGCCTTCGGCGGCTTGGGACGTTTGGGCAAGCCGCCTTGGCGCACGATCAAGGGCATGGCGACGTGAACGATCACGAAGAGGATGGCGGCGATGAAGAATTCACGCGCGCCGTTGTCCATCCGCAGGCAGCCCCAAAAGACCAGCATCCAACCAAGCGCGACACCCAGTCGGCGGGTGATGCCGCGTTGCTCAAGGAACATGTAAAACCAAACGGCCAAGCCAAGGACGATCGGCCATGCCGAGAACAGACCAGCGCCTTTTTCATCGGTGGGGAGGTTCGCCAGGTTGACGGACAAGGCGGTGTCAGCGTCCTGCACGGGAATCATGAAACGCAGGGCTTCGCGGTGGACGATATCGCGATCACCGGCCTCGTAGGCGAGCCAGACAAGCGCGCTCATGGCGGTGAGAATGGCTGCCACACCGATCAGTCCGAAGACGCCGTTCTTCCAACCAAAGCGGTAGGTCCCATCGCTCGTCGCCCAATGCCAGACGATCGAACCAACCAGCAAGAGCACGCCGATGACCCAGCACCAGATCTGCTCATCCTTGCCCTGCCAGCCGTTGATCGCATTCGTGATCCACGCAAATCCGGAGACGTCGATCGGGTCGTCCTGCGGTGCAAGAACACCGTCCTGATATTCAAGTCGATGACCGCTGTCCGGAGTCACTTCCCATCCGGCGAGCAGGATCGGCGTCGAGAGGATCGGCAGGGCGAGGTGAATCTTGCGTTCGTCTCCGGACTTGGCAGCGATATTTAGCCGCACGGGAATGATCGTGTTGGGCACGACGTTTTGCGGCAGCGGAATGAGATGGGCCGCCTGGTCTCGTACCGGCACGACCTTGCGTCCCTGCACATGCGCAGACCAAAGCGTCGCCGGCTCGGGCACAATGATCCGCAGGTGCGCGAAGCCCTTGCTCTTCACGAGGTAGGTGATATCGGTGAGCGCGTTGCCCTCGGATGAGATGCGGGTCTGGATGACGGCGCGATCAACCACCTGGTTGACCGTGTCGCCCTGGCCCAGCGAGCTCAGCTTGAGACGGGCCAGGAAAGGGCGCGACGTGTACTGATACGCGGCCAACATCGGGGCATCGAGCAGCAGACGGTATTCGACCGGCACCTCGCCTTTCTCCAGCGTGATCAAGCCGGGAGACACGTTGTCCTCCTCGGTCTTGAACTGATGCGAACTCACCACCACAACGTATCCCTGTTCGGATTGCACGCCCCGCGGAGTGAGGCCGCCAAAGGTGACCACGTCTCCCCCGGAGTTGAACTTCATGTCGTAGGTGGCCACGAGTGAATACGTACCGGAGATCGGCGTGTGCAGGTGAATCTCGTAACCGTTGGTCGTCTTGTTCCAATTGCGGATCTCGTTGCCGACAAATTCCACGTTCGAGTAGTTGGCCGGCACCTCGAGTCGCAGCACCGAAACCGGTGCACCGGAGATGGCGTAGTTGAACAGCGAACTGCCATACGCAATGCCTTGACCGAGTGAGAAGAGGTGCAACGTATCGGCCTGCACGGAAAGTTCGAGCCGCTCACTGTTGACCGTGGCGGTCCAGTTTTCGTCGCGGAGACGATAGGCGAGTTGAAGGTCGGCAATCTTCTTGGGGAAGAAGGCGGTGGCGATTTCGGTCAACTCACTCACGCTCCCTTCGCTCAGACGCAGACCGGCATCAGCGGAAACACCGACGAATCCACGGAGTGATTTCACGTCGTTGGGTGCAACTTTCGGAAGCGGCCAACTCGTGGGCGGACTGTCGTGATTCTTGGTGAGTCGGAGTTGCGCAACCTGGCGGTTGATCAGCGGTTGGCTGAATTGAATGCGCAAAGTGGCAGGTCCGCCGTTGGTCTCGGCGGTGACGAGGTGATCGCCGTAATTCGGCACGTTCAACTGCGCGATCGTGTAGCCGTCCGGGATCGTCATCGTGAACTCGCGCAAAGGCGCTTCACGGATATCGAGTTCGAGTTCGGCGTCGATCTGGATCTCAGTCTCGCCCAGCTTGTAAGTGAGCAGTTGGGAAACGGCGAGCTCAGGCAGGATGTTGTCAGCCTGGATTTCGAGCCCGAATTGCGGCCCGGAGAAGCGGAACGCAAAGGCCTGCTCAAGCTGACGCGCATTGAGCCCGGGAAGCGTCTTGGTCTGTGGGAAACGCTTGGGCGAGATCTGCGCCAGACCCGGGGCATTGAGGACTTCCAGACGAACGGCGCCCAGATTGACGACCCGCAAATAACCACCGTAGCGGATGGCATCGACCGGCAACACGCGCACCGGTTCGATCTTCATCGGAAAGGCGCCGAGCGGGGTCTGCGTGTGAACAATCAATTGGTAGTCGCCCTTCTGCGCCTGGTTGAGCTTCACGTTGATAGTGCCCTTCCCGTTGCCGACGGTGGAGGTCCAGCCGAGGATGTTGGCACCTTCCACGCGGGTGATGCTGCCGTTGCCTTCCAGCGTGAGATTCAACTCGCGGAACTCACCCTGCATGACCTTGTAATCCAGCACGGTCATCTGTCGTACCATGCCGGGACTGACCGTGACCTGCCCGAGACCGCTCACGGAGTAGAACAACTTGCCTTCCTCCTCCTTCTTCACTTCCTGCCAACGCAGGTTGAACGCCCCACCCGTCGGAAGAAAGCTGACGTAATCCTTGCCAACCCACTTGGCTTCAGCGGCCCCGATAAAGTGTACCTGCGTCTCCTTGGTAAGCCCGGAGATGGTGACTTCGCGCAGCGGGGCGGACGCCGGCGCGAAAGCGATGTTCTTCCAATTGTTGCTGTCGCTGATCTGGGCATTGAACTCGAGAACGACCGGAAACTCGCCGTTGGTGGCGAATTTCATGCGATAATTGCCGAGGATATATTCGAGCTTGGCGCTTTCTTCTTCCTGGTAACCTGTCAACGCCACGGATCCGGAAAGGACGTTCAAGGTTCCGCCCTCAGGATGACGCACGATCGCGGTGCCGGTGAGTTTGAAAGCAGCAGTGTCACCGACGATCGTGCCGGTCAGGTTGAAGTCTTCAAGACGGACGATCCGAAGCTCGGGATTGGCTTCCGCGACGGACAACTTCATCGACCAGCTCTCCCCGGAAAAGCGATAGCCCGTCGTGTCCTTGCTGACTTCCTTCAACGGCGAAACGTTCTTGGCTTCGGTCACCTTGGTTTCCAACAAGGGAAGCGTCTTTACCGTCACCGTACCGTCGAACATCGCGGCCGTTCTCGGCGTGAGCACGAGCGGCATGACGGAAGCAGGCAATTTCTCCATCTTCTGCCACGAGGAAACCCGGATGCTCCACTTCGGCTGGGCCTGGCTCTTTTCCACCGGCACGATCACCAACGAACGCCGGCCGCTCGATTCCTTGCGGATGCTCCAATGGCTGATGCCCTTGGCCACGACATTGTAGATGTCTCCCTTGCCGCCGAGTGCGAACACCAGTTCCTTCGCCTTGCCCTGCAGGACCTTCAGGTCGATCTGGTGTTGGTGCTGCACCTCCTTCGCCTTCACGGTGATCTCCGTGCCGATGCGGGCGGAATAGATCAGCTTCGGTTCCACCTTCTCCGGCGTGTGCTGCGGAAAAGTGCCCTGGAAAATGATCTGGGCGGTGGTGGAGTTGGTGGTCGGCTTCGCGGATGGTGTCGACTTCTTCGCTTGGGCAAAGCCGCCGAGGGTGGTCGCAAGTAACAGTGCGAGTGTGATGATTTTCCTCATGTCTGATCTTGGTTGGTAAAAAGTTTCCTTATTCCCCACTGATACGTCGCGCCTGCTGCAACATGGTCCGCAGTTGCTTGGGCCGTTCATCGCTGGAGAATTCTTCGGGCACGCCGGTGAGGTAGCGTTGCAGGTCGCCGAGGCTGACGCTGCCGGCATGCGGATTCGCGGCCATCCATTCGGCGAAGCTCGCGGCGACAGTGGCGAGGCGCATGGAGGGTTTGGCATTTTCCAGAGGCTGGGCGGGATCGTAGGGAAGCTCCCATTCCTCTTCCACGTAACGACCGGTGGCCGGGATCTTGTAGCGAACGCGGACGGTGGCGATCGGGCCCGTGCCGTGGCGATCGGTCTGGATCGAATACATCGCCGTGCCGGATTCGGCGGCGCCGATCTCGGCGGCATCGACGGTGTTGTCGCGAAATTGTTCCTTCTTCAGCTGATGTTTGGTGTAGCCGATCTGGCGGTAGCCGATGACGCGCTTGGGATTGAACTCGATCTGCGCCTTCACGTTGGCGGCCGAGACCTGCAACGCGCCGGCGAGAAGATCTGCGAATCCGTCGCGCGCTTCGGTGGGATCGTTGACGAAGCCGTAACGACCGTCGCCATTGCGGGAAAGCGTTTCGAGGAGATCATCGTTGTAGCCTTCCCACCCGACCCCGAAGCAATCGAGCGCGACGTTCTTCTTGCGTTGCTCCTCGACCTTGGCCTTGAGCTGCTCGGGATTGACATTGCCGAGATTGGCGGCGCCGTCGGTGAGCACGATCACCCGGTTGTTTCCGTTCGCGAGGTAGTGGCGATGGGCGATGATGTAGGCGAGATCGAGCCCGATCTCAATGTTCGTGCCGCCTTGCGGGGTGATGTTGATGACGCGATCCAACAGATCTTTCGGCTGGCCGCCCTTCATGCCATCAACGAGCAGCCAGGGCGTGCGGGCGAAGGCGACCACACTGATCCGGTCCGTCGGCTTCAATTGACCGGCCAACACCGAGAGCATTTGACGGACGATCGCGAGACGATCGGCGCGTTCCATCGAACCGGAAGCGTCGAGGAGCACGACGAGATTCAAAGGCTGACCGCTTTCGCGTCCTTGAGCAGCGGTCTGGATGGAGAAGCGGAGGAAATCGCGATTGTGCGCGAAAGGATTGCGAGCGCGATCCCAGGCAAAGGCGAGCTTCTCGCTTCCGCGCGGAGCCGGATCGTGGTAATCGAGGGCGTTGAGGAATTCCTCACTGCGAACCGTTTCCGGATCGGGCAGCTTGCCCGCTTTCAAACTGGCCGAAGCAAGCTTGAAGGCGACGTCACTGACGTTGAGTGAGAAGGTCGAGAAGGCATTCTCCTTCGTGAGAATCTCCGGCTTCGGCTCCAAGGTCTTGGGCTTCTTCGGGCGAACTTTGGGCTGCGGCTTCGCAACTTCGGATTCTTCCATCAGCGTGGTCACGGGAGGTGGAATGAGAGCGGCGACGGTCTGCGGGGTGGCCGGTGCAGCAACGCCTGACGTTGGCGGCGTTTCCTGCGGCGCAAAGCGCACAATGCCAGGAACGTGAGTACCGCCGGCAAATCCATTAGTGCCTTCGACAATCACCCGACCTCCGATCGCCTGTTGCGAGCGATCCACACCGGAGTCGTTGACCCCGAGCAAGACCCCGTTCCCCGAACTCGTGCCGAGACTGAATGTGACCGCGGTGCTGTCTCCTTGTGAGGGCGGCAGAACAAAGTTTTTGACTGCGTTGTCCGGCAGATCGAGTCCCAAGAGATGATCGAGTCCTTTGGTCCGCTGCATTTTGCGACCGAGATCTGAGGCCAACGAGATGTTGCCTCGCTGCTTGGCAACGTCGCCCAAGGCTTTCTTGTTGTCCCGCGTGCGGCGGGTCACTTCGCCGCCGGATCGCTTGAGGAATTCCTCGGCGGCGGCCGGCGACGGTGCCTGTCCGGCAACGTCCAGGCTCAAACGCCGCAGCAGTTGCCGGTTCGCGTCTGGCTGGTCAGCAGGCTTGACCCTTTGCTCGCGCCAGGCGAGTGCCTTGGGCGCGGCAATATTCCCATCGCTCGGTTGCCGGAAGTAACGGCGCGACTGGTCCTGGTCCTGGTCCTGGTCCTGGTCCTGGGCCTGCACCATCCACGCGGCATGATTCGGGCGGGCGGGCTTCTTCGGGTCACCGCCGCCAGCGATGGCATCGTCATCAAAATCCACGACGGCGATCGCCTCTTCACCGGAAACAACCTTGTTGCCAACGCGATCAGCCACCGATGAAACATCCACAAACAGTTTCTCAACCGACCTCTCGCTATCTTTGCTAACAAGACTGTTCCCGTCCCCATCGTTGTCGCGAGCTTGGAAAGCCCAACCACGAGCGCGGGTAGCTGCCGGAGCAGGACCGGAGGATTCCGAGGAACGTTTCACCGTCTCGCGATTCTCCGTCTTGCGGTTCCATGCTTCAGAGACCTCAACCACCCGCTCGTGAAACATGTGATCTTTCGCCCTGTTCTCCTGATCGTACTGGGCCTCCAGATTCACCCGAAGATGGTAATACGCCGCGTCGTTTTCAGGATCTAGCTTCACGGCCTCCTTCAACTTCTTCTCTGCCGCATCAAACTGCCGCAGTTCTTGATACGCCTTGCCATCACGAACGAGTTTGGCCACTTCCTGCTTCTTCGTTGCTTCGGCGGCGGGTGGTTGGGATCCCGAACCCGCGGCTTGGCCGAAGAGCGCCCCGACCCGCGGCACGTTGTCGACGGTCGGAACGGCTGGCTTGGCCAGCCCGGTCCATCTGTAATGTGTGGTGCCGCCGGCTTCCTGGTTTTGCTGGCGAAACCCCGCAACGCCTGACTCGAATCCGGTCGGATTGGGACCTGAGGCCGGGGCTGCTGCCTTTTCCCTCGTACGCAGTTCCCCGCGCAGATCGGAACCGGGTTTCATGCCGTAGTCACTGTTGCCAGGACCTTGAACTCCCCGAGCTGAGGTACCGAGTCCGGAGACCATGCCGCCGAGGCGTTTGTCTTCGACCAACAGACGCTGCTTGTTCTCCGCTTCCACCTTTTGCGATTCCCCCGCCAACATGGATTGCAGGTCGACCAGGTGTTCCGCGAGCGACTCGGTTTCGTCTGGCACCATGGCCACCTGTCGGCGCTGTAGTTGGTCCAACTGCGCCACCTGCTTGGACAGCACACTTTCGATGGCCTTGCGCTTCTGCGCCAGCTCGCGCGTAACCTGCTGCTCACGTAATTCCAACTCCGGCATCTCGGCGTCGAACTCGGCCCGCGAACTCTTACTCTTGTCGGCGGCAACCTTGCCGCGCCCCGACGAGGAGCGGCGGGACGAAAGGTTTATGCCGAACCCATCCGCAGGGCCGGCCGCCTGTTGGCCTTGTTGCTGCGGGCGACCTTGCTGAGATCCGCGCCCACCTCCAGCCATGGAAACACCGGGGATCGAAAAGTTCTTAACACTTGGGTTCTGGCCCCACGATTGATCCTTGGATTGACCTCCAACCTGACCGCCACGTTTGCGTCCGCGTTCAACCACGCTCGCCAAGGAGTCGTCCGCAGCGGCAAGCTCGGAGAGTCGCGAACTCTTGGCCTCTCCGGAACGTGACTTGGAAGGGGTCTGCAATTTGTACATGCGACGTTGATCCTGAATTCCGCCGCCACCGCCGCCCATTCCGCCACCGATACCACTTTGAAGGAACTCAACACCCATCGTCGGGGCCGGCGTCGCCGTCACGATAGCCGGCGCATTCGCCGGGGCTTGAACGGACTGACCCAACTTGCTCAAGCGGGCGGTCTTGCGGTCGAAACGAGCTTCGGTGTCGAAGAGCATCGCATCTTCCGGCACGGATTCACGGACGATGTCTTGACGCGAAGTGAACAGGTCATCGGTAGAGGGCCCGCTGGTAGGCTGATTGATCGCGGCCTTGCCATTGACTTCGTCGTAGCCACTCGTGCGAGTGCCGCTGAAGGCAAAGGACGGCGACGAAGTCTGGAGCTTGGGCGTCATACCCTTACTGACTTCACCCAACGGCTGCGGACCGCCCGTCGGGGGCATGGCACCGAACGACACCGTATCGGCACTACCCGCAGATCCCGGTTGACGTCCATACGAACCAACGAAGCGCGGTGCCTTGCGAATCTCATCACTCAACCCGGAGAAGGTTGAGAAATCTCCGGCAAGACCGCCGTCCATCTCGCTGGAGCCGTGCTCCGCGGGCAGCTTCTTTTCCGAATTTACCGCCAGCCCCAGAGACCGCTCGGTGAAGGGATCCATGCTGGAAGCGGGATCTTCACCATCACGGGAGGCAAGACCACTCTGGTCCTCCCAGCGGGTCACAGACTTGGGCACCCGATCAAAAAACTGTCCTCGGGAACTCCGCTCGTCACGTTCCTTTGCCCTTTCCGGAAGCACGATGTTCAAGGCGACCGGAGCCGGGCTGGATTTCTCATCGTCCACGCGAATGTTTCGCATGGGCTCAGGCGCTGAGATGGCCGCGAGAGAAATCGGATCAGCGGGTGAATCGGCGGCGGCGGTGGATTCGAAAGCAGCGATGCCCAGCTTCGAATCTGACGTGGGTTGAAGTAGTTTCTGAATCTGCCCGGTTTGAGCGCGAGACAAGCCTACATTCATTGCCTCCTTTGCATCACGGTTGCTGAGATGGGATTCCATGCTACGTCTTGCCGTCGACACAACCTTGGTCTGAGCACTGCGTTGCAGCCGCACCCTGGCCGGCTGGGCTTCGTTCTCGGTTGGCTCGGTTGAAGTGGTCGCGGATGCGAAGTACTCCGAATCATCCCCAAACTGCACGACTGCCGGATCCAAGTCCCTCAGGTGCGCAATCGCCGGTTTGGTCGCCCGTTCCAACGGCGCCACCACCAACGCCAGCAGAACCGCCAAACTGGCCGCGATGGCCAGACCGGTAACCCACTTGCGTCTCCTTCCTCGTCGCAATTCGACGACATTGTCCGGCTGCCCAGCTCGCTTGGCGCGGTCAAGTTTGGAGAACAATTCATCCCGCCGTTCCGGCGAGAGCTTGAGGGGAGTGGGAGCCTTGGAGATTTCCGCGCCGCTGACAGCTTCCTGCACCAGGCCAAAGGTCTTCTGCATGCGGCCGTGGAATTCCCTCAATTGGGAATCTTCCTCAAGGGCGGCTTCGATCTCGTCCGCCGCCGCGGAATCGAGCTCGCCCATCAGGAGCGCGATGACCCGTTCCTCGAGTTCCTCGCGAGAGGACTGGTTGGGTGTTTCGTCTGAACTCATTGCGGAAACCTTTCGTGTGCGCCCACCCGGGAAATCGGAAATCGGAAATCAATAACAGGAAATTTCATACGCCCACCCCCGCTTGTTGGAGATCGTTGGCGATCTGTTTCATGGTGGTCGAGAGAATGTAGCCGACGTTGCCGACGCTGATGTCCATGCGTTCGGCCATTTCCTTGTAGGAGAGATTCTCCTCGAACTTGAGCCGGATGAGTTCGCGGCTACGGTCATCGAGTTCGCTGACCAGGAGACGGGTCTGGCCGATCGCCTCCATGCGCTCGATGTATTCATCCGGCAGAGGTTCGGAATCCACGACGCTGATCTGTTCGTGTTCCTCCTCGCCGAAGTCAATCGGGACGATCTTCTTACCACGCCGAAGGTGGTTGAGAGACATGTTGTGCACAGTTCGGAAGAGCCAGCTCTTCGGGGTCTTCACCGTGTCGAATTGATCGTGTAATTTCATGAACGCATCTTGGACCACGTCCTGCGCGGCCCCGCTGTCCTGGAGAAAACGCCAGGCGTACCGCAGCAGCGGCTCTTCGAGCGCTGCAAACAGCCCCTCGATCGATTCGGGATCGAGGGCATTTGGTCCGGCATTTTCAGATTCCACCAGAGGCATCGCGTCCACCCGCACCGCGGGTCAATGAAAGGGGATGGTTCAAAAG
>JBMYQZ010000052.1:0-4917 GCA_049601855.1 Limisphaerales bacterium
GAACGGGCAATAACATGTCTTGCTTGGATGACCCTCGAAATAGCGAGGCCACAAGTCGTGAATTGTGACCCGCTCTTTGGCATCTGCGATTGTCATGACCAGGTCTCCTCGTCGTCGTGAGTGGTGGTGAGATCGGCGCGGTCAATCAGTCGCCACACGCAGTCGTCGGTGAAATCAGCGACGGCATGGATGAGGAGGGTGACGTAGGACAGAAGGCGTGTCGCAGCCAGGATGACGGATGTACGTAAGCGACGTTGCGATTTGTTCGTTGGATGATTATTCTTAAGCATCGTTAGTCCTTGCCGCTCTCCGTCTTGGTCGGGAAAACCACGGTGGGCGGCTTTTTCTTAGTTAGGATTGCTGGTTGAACTCCTCTGTCGGGGTGTCCCACGCCGCTGCTCCGGATGGCGACTGCGCGAATTCACCTGCGGCGGCCCGCTGGGTGAAACGTGAGATCTCAGCGTCTGAGACGTAGAGCTTTCCGGAGATGTTGACGGCGTTGAGCCAGCCGTTTTGCCGCCAACGCCATCCTGTAACCTTGGAAACCCCCGTCTTCCTCAACCAATCTGAATAGGGCTGCAAGCCTAGTGAATCGTCGTATGCTCTACCCATACGGAGAGTAAAGCAGTGAAATCCGGATTGTGTATGTGCAGAGGGGAGAGGATTTTCGCGGGCCCCTCTGTACAGGTGTTCACAGGGTCAGAGTGAGGCCTCCCTTGAACACTCCCACCCGGACCCTCAGCGAAGCCATTTTCTTCAGTCCCGCGAAGTTTCTCGTCGGCCTTCTGCTCTCAAGGATGTGTTTAGCCGTCAGGTATTCTGGAAATCCCAAGCCTATGAGTATCTTTGCGATGTCTTCATCCCTGAACATCGATAAGCTCATATCTTCAGGACTATCGGGGCGTATCCAGTGTGCGAGCGTGAATATCTCCCAACCAGGCATCCACCAGTTGGGGTGAACTTTAACCCCTGCTGTATCAATCAAGCGGCCCTGCCCCATCTTCCGGAAAAAGTCTCGATCACCGTTCAGTAATGCTGTGCGGCAGGCCTCCAAAGCGAGTTCTGTAATGAAATCTCCTTCAATGCCATGTGAGAAATACAAGAAACTGTGTTTAGCTATCCCAAGAATAGCGGCCCGCGTTTCCTGTTCCGTACGGGACGGGTTTTCTACGCAAGGACCAAGTGCATCGGATATCGGCGCAAAGAACTTGTCTTGACGCCTCCGATAGTCCTTAAGGGCCGTTTCTCGCAGTCTCCGCTTGAACGCGTGATAGCAACGACCTACCTGATCGTCAATCGAACGTACACGCTCCTCAGGGATCTCTCGACGACGATCAATGATCTTCGGGTCAATTCTCACTTCGTAGGACTCTCCGGGATATATCTCTACGATTTGAGTATGGAATTCTCTACGCACCTGCCACCTCCGCCAGCGCGACCGGACCAAAGTTCAACTTCTGCGCCATCCTCCGACGGTGTTCGTCAGCAAGGTGTCCGTAGACTTTACCGATCAGGATTCCGCCATCCTTGTGGCCCACCCATTTGGCGACGGTCATGAAGTCGATTCCGCTCATGACGGCCATGGAGATGAAGTGGTGGCGGCAGTCGTGGAAGGTGAAATCTGCCAAGGTTGGGTGATCCTGCACGGCAGCTGTCTTCGCCAAGGTCAGCGATTCCCGAAACGTCTTCACCCTGCGATCCTTGTCACCTCTTTGTGGTGACGGAAAGAGCCAATCCGAATCCGGCGCCTTGCGAGACTGCATCTGCTCCAAGTGAGATTCCAGATCCGGACTGAAATCAACCTCCCGTATCTCGCCGTTCTTTGTGAGTTCGTTGCGGCCAATGATCAATTGACGGCGAGCAAAATCCACGTCAGCCCACTTGAGTGCCAAGGTCTCATCACGTCGAGTCCCGCAGAGCGACATTAGACGCACGTAATCGACGAACTGCCTCCCGTTCTTTGTGATTGGCGATCCATCATCTTTCTTGGACAGGGCCGCCCCACAGAGTGCAGTGATCTCGCTTGCGGAAAAGAAACTCTTCTTCTTGGTCTGGTGTTTAAGAGGACGGAGGCCCTTTGTTGGCAGCGTCGTCAGCCATCCATCCTCCAGAGCCATCTTCAATACATTTCGCAGAGCGATCACGTCCAGGTTCACGGTCCGCGCCGACATACCGTCTGCCTGGCGCTTGGCCATGAACTTGCGAATCATTGAAAGGTGCACGGCGTTGAGCCGTATCTTCCCAAAGTGCGTTTTCCACAATTCCAGCTTGGAGCGTTCCTTGTCCAATGTGGACTTCCGCTTGGTATCTTTCGCCGCGTCGTAATAGGCGAAATACTCCTCCACGTAGTCAGAAAAGTAGGGCGGCTGCCGCAGGACCGGGAGGGCATCGTCTTCGCGCTGCTGCCTCAACCGATTCAGGGCCTTCACCGCCTTTGAAGTCGTGTCAACCGGGGTCCCGTTCAGCTCCAGAGGTATCCGCCGGACCTTCGCATCACCTGTTTGAGGGTCGGTGACCTTAAGCTGGGCGTAGAAGCGTCCACCGCGTTTCCAGAGGCCACGGATTGGTTGCTTGCGACCGTCGAGAACCTTCTGATACCGTGCTCGCCGTTGGGTCGTCTGCTTGCCCCTTTCAGAGGCAGGATTTGCTTCCGTTTCACTGGCTTTCACAGGGTAACAGTAGCACACAAAGTAGCACAAACAACTTGCTCACCTCAAAAAAGAGGCAGAAATCCAGCATTTTTGGTTGCCGGTGTGGCGGAATTGGCAGACGCACGGGATTTAAAATCCCGAGGCCGCAAGGCCGTGTGGGTTCGAGTCCCTCCACCGGTACCAGTTCAATCAGGACTTGCGCGCCGCAGGCACGGAATCCAACATCCGCAGCATGAAAGCCAAGGGTTTGTCCACTTTGTTCGCCGTTGCGCTCGGTGTCCTGAATCTTCAAGCAGCGGATAGTCCGGATCTGGAGAACAGCCGGGTGCGTTTTGACATCAACGCCCTCCACGGCAAAGCGGCCCCTGAATGGGAACTGACAGGATGGAAGAATTCCAAGCCGCTCAAGCTCGCTGATCTGAAGGGGAAGATCGTGGTTTTGGATTTCTGGGCGACCTGGTGTGGGCCGTGTATTGCGTCCATCCCGAAGGTGAATTCGCTGCAGAAGAAGTACGGCAAGCAAGTCGTGTTCATCGGGGTTTGTGCGAAGAGCGGTTCCGAGAAAATGGATGCAACGGTGAAGTCCAGGAATATCGAGTATCCGGTGGCCATCGACGCCAACAGTGTCACCAAGAAGAACTTCCACGCCAACAGCTACCCCGACTACTACATCATCGATCAGGGCGGCAAGCTCCGCTGGGGCGACATCGTCAATGGCGACGTCGAGAAGGCGATCAAGATTCTCTTGGCTGAAACCAAAGCCTGACTTCCGGGTTAACCCTCCCATGAAAAAAGTGATCCCCATCATCGCGGGAATCTGCCTGCTGTTCGCCGCACCCGCTGATGCCGCCGACAAGAAATCGGCGACGAAGGAGAAGACTGAAGAGTCCGAGGAATCCTATTACGAGCAGCTGAAGAAGCTGATCGACGACCTGACAGATTCCGGCAAGGAAGCCACGGACAAGAGCAAGCAGATGAGCGAGGAGGCCAAGCAGTGGGTGAAGGATGATTTCGGCAAGATCGGCGACTGGGAGTACAAGCAAATCGTGATCCATTTGAACGAGCTCCCGAGCATGGCCAAGAGGCTCAACGAACTCGGCAAGGATCGCTGGGATTGCTTCTGGGTGCACCAGCAGGGACAGGATATCCATCTGCTCTGCAAGCGGCCGGCAATCAGTTACCTGCAGAAGATCGGTCGGGTGGATATCATGAAGCTGATTCCTCTTGGTGGGGACAAGGAGTAACCGGCAGACATTGCTCAACCCGACGGACAGGAATGTCCGTCCTACGGGTACAGCGCCTACGACGCCCAATCAGACCAGAATGTCCTTCACCACGTGTCCATGCACGTCGGTGAGGCGGAAGTATCTTCCTTGGAACTTGTAGGTGAGGTGCTCGTGTTTGATGCCGAGTAGGTGCATCAGGGTCGCCTGGAAATCATGGACGTGGACCTTGTTCTCGATGGCGTTCATGCCGAGGTCGTCGGAAGCGCCGTAACTGATGCCGGGCTTCACACCGCCGCCGGCCATCCAGATTGTAAAGGCATACGGATGATGATCACGGCCCCAACGCGGGCGGTTGTTGATGTCACCTTGGATGAACGGTGTGCGCCCAAATTCACCGCCCCAGATGACGAGTGTGTCGTCGAGCAAGCCGCGCTGTTTCAAGTCCTTCACCAAGGCCATGCTTGGTTGATCAGTGTCGCGGCACTGCGTGTAGAGTTCCGTTGAAATGCTGTTGTGCTGATCCCATCCGGCATGCATGAGTTGGACATAGCGGGAACCGCGTTCGATGAGTCGCCGGGCCATCAGGCAGTTGTACGCGAAGGTTCCCTGTTCCTTCACCTGCGGACCGTACATGTCGAGGACGCTTTGGGGTTCGCTCGAGAGATCAGTCAGTTCCGGCACGCTGGACTGCATCCGATAGGCCATCTCGTACTGCGCGATTCGCGTGTTGATCTCGGGGTCACCGGTCTCCTGGTGTTTCATCCGGTTCACGGCGGCGATGTCGTCAAGAATCCCGCGCCGCATTCGACGGGACATGCCGTCGGGATTGGCCAGGTAGAGCACGGGCTCGCCTTGGCCACGGAATTTCACACCTTGATAGCGCGAAGGAAGAAATCCCGAGCCCCAATAGAAGTCGTATAAGATCTGACCGCAGCTGGATTTCTTGCTGATCGAGGTCATCACGACGAAACCGGGGAGATTCTCACTCTCGATTCCGAGTCCATAACTGAGCCACGCACCGATGGTTGGACGCCCGGGAA
>JBMYQZ010000052.1:4927-14545 GCA_049601855.1 Limisphaerales bacterium
TGAGGAAGAAGGAAATCGCCGGGGCATGATTGACCGCCTCGGTGTGCATGCTTTTCACGAAGCAAAGGTCATCCGCTATCGTGGCCGTGTAAGGCATCAGATCGCTCAACCATGCGCCACTTTGACCGTATTGCCGGAAGGGTTCGATCGGCGAGAGCATGAGCTTGCCGGTCGGATCCTTCGTCATCGTGCTGAATCGTTTGCCGGCAAAGTATTCATCGGGCACCGGCTCGCCGTGCATCTTCTGCTGGCGCGGCTTGTAGTCGAAGATGTCGGTGTGAGTCGGAGCACCGTTTTGAAAGAGGTAGATCACCCGCTTCGCTTTCGGAGCAAAGTGAGGAAGATCCGGAAGTCCGGTCTTGGGATGCGCCTCCGCCGCGAGGCCATCGCGCTGCAGCATCGAAGCCAGCGCCGCAACACTTATGCCAGTGGCCGACTTGCCGAAGAAATGACGCCGGTTGATGCCCAACCGAGCTTGGTAGGTTTCGTCGTTCATTCCTTGTTCAACGCTTCATCGAGATTGAGGATACCGAGGCAGACGGCGGCGAGTGCGGCGTGTTCGACGGGATCAAGGGATTCGTCCCGTTGGCTTTCGCCGACCTTCAGGAATTCGCCAGCTGAATCTTTCTCAGCGGCAAATTGTTTGCGCGCGCGCTCCAGCCCGCGTTTCCAGATGTTGAGTTCCTGCTCATTCGGATTGCGCGCCAGCACGAGTCGATAAGCGCGCCGGAGTCGCGCGACATCCGACTTGGCTTCGCGGAAAAGGCGTTCTGCCATCGCCCGCGCGGCTTCGACATAGGTGATGTCATTCAAGGTCGACAACGCGTGCAGCGGCGTGTTCGTGCGTGGCGTCTTCACCTCGCAGATCTGCCGGGCCGCCGTATCGAAGAACATCGTTGGACCCACAATCCGCCGCCAGAAGACGTAGAGACTCCGGCGATACAGTTTGTCGCCATGATCCTGTACGTATTTCTTTTTGCCGAAGGTCGCTTCCTCCCAGATCCCGGCCGGCTGATAAACATTTACCGGCGCACCGCCAATCTTGTCGTTCAACAGACCGGAGGCCGCCAACGCCTGATCGCGAATCATCCACGAGGGCATGCGGTACCGCACTCCGCGCGCCAAGAGGCGATTCTCCGGATCAGCTTCCAATAATTCCGGTGTCACCGTCGAACTCCGTTGATACGCCGAGCTCGTCAGGATCACTTCCAGCAGATGTTTCACATCCCAACCTGAGTCGACGAACTCCGCCGCCAGCCAATCGAGTAACTCCGGGTGCTTGGGAAACTCTCCCTGCACGCCAAAGTCCTCCGATGTCTTCACGATTCCCATGCCGAAGATCTGCTGCCAAAACCGGTTCACGATCACGCGAGCCATCAACGGATTTTCACGCGCGGTCAACCACTTCGCCAAACCACCCCGATTCTTCGGAGCATCCTTGGGCAATGAATGCAGACTGGCGGGAACCGCCATGGTCACCTTCTCATCGGGTTTGTTGTACGCGCCGCGCGTGAGGATGAAGGTGTCACGCGGTTTCTTCATGTCCTCCATCACCATCACCAACGGCAAGGAACGGTCGATCTTGGAGAGGCGATCCTTCTCTTGCGTGACCTGGTACAAGGCGACGCCGTAAGCTTTGTCCCGCGCGCGATGCTCCTTCACAAGCAGGCTCGCCTGTTCCTTGCTGCGCTTTTCCTTGGGGGTCTTGAGAGCCGCCAACACCTTCTCGCTGCCATCGGTCAACCTCGGTTCATCGTCCGTCGTCAGGGAGATGCGGAAGCAACCCAACAGATGCTCCGCATGCTTGGAATCATGGCGTAACGTGAAATTGAGTTCGGACTTGGCCGGCAGTTCGTACGGTTCCTGCAACCGGAACACGGCGGTGTGTTCGCGATCCACGACACGGCCATCCCACACCGCCCAGCCGGTGTCCTTCTTGCCATCAATCGCCGCCGCAACTTTCAAGCCCCCTTGCTCAAACGTCGCCGTGGCCGAGGCAAACTTCAGGGCCTTTCCAGCAACCTTGGCTTCGAACTCGGTCAGGACAAAATTCGCCGAACCGCTCCGCGACAAGCCGCCCTTGGTCAGACTCTTGTGCTTCAATGCTTCCAGCCGAAAGCCGGTCACCTTCTTTCCCCCGGCAACCGCCTGCACCGTGTAAGTGTCATTCTTCGGACGCTTCTTGCCGCCGACCAAAATCGATTTGTCCTTCTGAATCGTGAGCGTTTGTTCCTTCGCCTTGGCCAAGGTCGGTTGCAGGATCTCCCAAGTCGCCCCCTGGTTGTTTTGGGTCAGCATTTCCTCTTCCCACGCTGCCTGATCCTTCACGATCTCCCGCGCCCGCTTCGCGGCCGCCGCTTCGAGTCTCGCTATCTTGGCTCGAATGGAATCCATCGATTCTTTTTGTACCGCGCTGGGCGCCTTCAGAATGGGCGCCGTTTTCGGGCTGCGTCCACTTCCGGTGACCGGTGTCTGATTGAAGTAGGCGGAGAGGCTGTAGTAGTCCCGCTGCGTAATGGCATCAAATTTATGATCGTGGCAGCGCGAACAATTGAATGTCAGTCCGAGCCAGACCGTTCCCATCGTCTCGGTCATGTCCATCACGTAGTCGACACGATTCTCTTCCGGAATACGCCCGCCCTCGCCATTGATCATGTGATTGCGATTGAAGCCCGTTGCGAGCTTCTGCTCATACGTCGCGTTCGGGTACAGATCTCCGGCCAACTGCCACTCAGTAAACTGATCCCAACGCATGTTGTCATTGAAGGCCTTCACCACCCAGTCACGCCACGGCCACATCGTGCGCTCCATGTCGCCTTGATAGCCGTTGGAATCCGCGTAACGAGACGCATCCAACCAATTCCACGCCATTCGCTCACCGTAGGCCTGCTTGCCCATCACCTTGTGGATCAGTTGCTTCCAGGCGTCCGGACGTTTATCCGCGAGAAACTCATCCACCTCCTTCGGTGTCGGTGGCAGGCCGGTGAGATCCTGGTGAAGCCGACGGATCAACGTCGTCCGCGGAGCCCGTGGCGTCGGACTCAATCCCGCCGCCTCAATTCGGTTCGTGAGAAAACTATCCACCGGGTGCATGTCGGCCATCGGCAACGCCGGACGTTTGATCTGGGTAAGCGACCAATGCGGCCCCCACTTCGCGCCTTCGTCAATCCATTGGCGAATCTTCTCAATCACCTCCGGCGCAACACTTCGACCCAATTCCGGCGGCGGCATCTTGTCATCCGGATCATCCGTAATCAGCCGCTTCAACAACTCGCTCGCGGAACTCTTGCCCGGCATCACGATCGCATAACCGTCCCGCTTCCTCTTCGCGTCGCCTTCATCATCCAAACGCAAATCCCCCTTCCGCGACTTCGGATCCGGCCCATGACATTGAAAACACGTATCCGACAACACCGGCAGGATCTCCCGTGAAAAATCCACCTGCGCGCACAACGATGCCGGCAACAGAAACGTCGCCAGCAATCCGAGCCATGTGTGTTGTGAGAGCATCGACAAAAATTGGGACATTCCCGGGCCTTCCGCAAACGCAAATCCTTGGCTTTACTTGGTGCCATGGAATGGACGAAGGGCGAGTTTGTGGTCACGGACGAGCAGGATCGGATGGACAAGCAGCGGATCGGGGAGCTGTTGCGGACAACGTATTGGGCGAGTGAGCGAACGCAGCCGGTCGTGGACAAGTGTGTTTCAACGTCGATGAACTTCGCCCTGTTTCAAAGGGAACGCATGATCGGCTACGCACGTGTCGTCACCGATGTCGCGACGCAGGGCTATCTCTGCGATGTGGTAATGGAGGAACCTCTGCGCGGACAGGGATTGGGAAGCTGGTTGCTGGAGTGCGTGCTCAGTCATCCCGAACTGGCGACCTGCCGGATCGATCTCGTGACCGACGATGCGCACGAGTTTTATCGCAAATACGGCTTCGGCTCGCACCGCTACGATTTTCTCGTGCGCTATCCACCGGATGACTACGCGGGCGGGAGTGGAAGCGATGGAATCTGAATTTCAGATCCACTCGCTCATGCTCGCGGCCACATTGCCGGAGCTTACAGTCCCTTCACTTCCCAGCCTTCGCGGTAGTCTTCTTTGACCATGGCGTTGGCTTCCTTGGAGTTGCTGAAGGCGAGTTTCTTGGTGTTCCACTTGAGCTTCTTCTTCGGCATGCGCATGGCGACGGTGCCGAGGAGAACGGTCTCGGTCATGGGTCCGGAGTAATCGAAGTCGCAGACCGTGGAGTCGACATTGCCGCGCACGCGTTCGAGGAATTCGCCGTGGTGATCGGCGGCAGCGGGAGGATCGATCTTTTCGTCGGTCCTTTTGCCGTCACGATAAATCTTCGGATAGGGATCGCCGCCGTGGTTGGCCGTGATGACGCCTTCGGTGCCGACGATGAGAGTGCCCATACGCGGGATGTTCTTGCGATCGCCAACGAGTTCCGCGACGTCATCTCCGGGGACATTCTTGCCGTCGTACCAAGTGAATGGGAAATTGCCGTCGGTGAGATCATTGCCGCCCATCACGTATTCGATGCGACCGTCGAGCGGCCAGCTGTCTTCGTCGACGGGAGCGGGGCCGACGGACTTGACGGAAACCGGGACGGGGGCGTTCAGACCTTTGGCCCATGGGTGAACGATATGGCAGGCCATGTCACCAAGCGTGCCGGTGCCGTAGCCGATGCGTTTGCGCCATTGGCCGGGATGAAACTCGCCCTTGATGTAGGATCGCATCTTGGCAACGCCGATCCATTGTTCCCAATCGAGGCTGTCGGGTATTTCGTCTTTGCGATCGGGCAGGGGATTCATGGAACCCCAGCTCTTCGGACACATGCTGTGCACGGCGAGGATCTTGCCAACAACACCATCGGCCAACGCTTTGGCGGTGGCCTTGTTGCCGGCGCCGGAGGCGAGCTGGTTGCCCATCTGGGTGATCAATTTGTTTTCCGCGGCATACTCGGTGAGCATGCGACATTCGTGCAGCGTCCGGGTGAGCGGCTTTTCAACGTAGGCGTGTTTGCCGAGTTGCATCGCGCTCATGGCGATCGGCGCGTGCATATGATCAGGAGTTCCGATCACGACGGCATCGATGTTCTTGGCTTCCTTCTCCAGGAGTTCGCGCCAATTGAGATAGACCTTGGTCTTGGGGAAAGCCTTGCGCACCTTGCCAGTCCGTTTCTCGTCGACTTCAGCCACCGCCACGAGCTCGGCGATGTCCCGGTGCTTCATGGTGCTGGAGATGTCTCCGAAAGCGCGACCATCGCCACCGAAGGCGGCAACGCGGACCTTGCCATTGGCTGACGGGGTCTTGGCGCGAAGAGAAATGGCGGCGGCACCAGTGGCCATCGCGCCGAGGAAGTAACGACGTGAAACGGAATTCATGAGAGCGACGCTACGGTGCAGAGTGGCCCGGTCAAAGAAAAAAGGCGGGCCGTGTGGCCCGCCTTTGAAGTGCTGTTTGGGTCAGTCTCAGACGACCTTCATGCGCCCGCCGTAGACGGCCCGGTCACCGAGCTGCTGTTCGATGCGGAGGAGCTGATTGTACTTGGCGAGGCGGTCGCTACGGCTGAGGGAACCGGTCTTGATCTGACCACAGTTCGTGCCGACGGCGATGTCCGCAATGGTGGAATCTTCGGTCTCACCGGAGCGGTGGGAGAGGACGCTGGTGTAACCGTGGCGCGTGGCGAGTTCGACAGCGTCGAGGGTCTCGGTGAGAGAACCGATTTGGTTGACCTTCACGAGAATCGAGTTGGCGGTGTCGGTGTCGATGCCCTTTTGCAGGAACTTCACGTTCGTGACGAAGAGGTCGTCACCGACGAGTTGCACCTTGTCACCGAGCTTCTCGGTGAGGAGCTTCCAGCTCTTCCAGTCGTTCTCGTCGCAGCCGTCCTCGATCGAGATGATGGGATACTTCTTGCAGAGCTTGACGTAGAAGTCGACGAGTTGGGCGCCGGTGAGTTTTTCACCCGTGCTCTTCTTGAACTCGTACTTGCCCTTACCGCTGCAAAACTCAGAGCTGGCAACGTCGAGCGCGAGATTGATCTGCTTGCCGGGCTTGTAACCGGCGTTCTTGGTGGCCTTGAGAATGCACTCGAGGGCGTCTTCGGCGCTGTCGAGATTCGGCGCGAAACCGCCTTCGTCACCGACGGCGGTGGAAAGGTTACGGCCCTTCAACACGGCCTTGAGCGAGTGAAAGATTTCGGTGATCGCACGCACGCCTTCGCTGAAGGTGTCGAAGCCGGTCGGCATGATCATGAATTCCTGGAAGTCGATCGGGGCATCGGAGTGGGCGCCACCGTTGATGACGTTGGCCATCGGCACAGGAAGCACCTTGGCATTCGGTCCGCCGAGGTATTGATACAGCGGCAGACCCACGGTTTCGGCAGCGGCTTTCGCACTCGCGAGTGAGACGGCGAGGATGGCGTTCGCACCGAGCTTGCTCTTCGTGGCTGTGCCATCGAGATCGAGCATGATCTGATCAACGGTCAGTTGATCCGTGGCGTCGATACCGACGAGGTTAGGACCGATCTTATCGGTGACGTTCTTGACGGCCTTGGTCACGCTCTTGCCGAGATAACGCTTCTTGTTGCCATCGCGCAATTCGACCGCTTCGTTTACGCCGGTGCTGGCGCCGGACGGAACGGCGGCACGACCAACAACGCCGCTATCAAGAATCACGTCGGCTTCAACGGTGGGATTGCCGCGAGAATCAAGAATCTCGCGAGCTTGGATATCAACAATATTACTCATGTTCGTTTTCTAAGGATGCGAAAGGAGGGGTGTATCAGTTACGTTAAAGGGACAGACCCGCCCGAAAGCGAGCGCGCATTCTAGGAATGAAAGTGCCGCAGTCAAGGCAGGGAATCCGCGGCGACAACTGATCACCGGCATTCGCACCCGTGTGGAGATTCACCGCACCTCGATCGTCACTGAGTCGATCACGCCGAGGAATTCAGAGGGGTTTTCAACCACTTTGCCGCCTTCATCGCGGCCGACTTGGAGACCGTCGACGGGATGACTTGAGATCGGGTTCAGATTCTTGGTGGCCTTTTCCTTGCCGATGGACAGTGAGACTTTGCCACCGCGATTCATGGTTGCTTTCAAGGTGTAAGGGGCCGCCGGAATTTTCCCCCCAAGGACGACCTCGGACAACTTGCTCTTGTCGCGAATTGCGAAATGGGCCTGGTTGTCCTTGAAATAGATGCACCATCCGTAAGCCGTACCGCCTTGGGCAACGATGATGCCTTTGGGAGCGTGGGTCTTGATTTTGGCGGTCACGGTGAAGGCGCGGCCGGATACATCGGGGGACTCGGTGCCATCGAGGTTGGCCCCGGTCTTCAACTCGAATTTCTTCTGCTTGCTGCGACCGTTGCGCTTGGGGGCTTCCTTTTCGCCGTACTGCGGCTTCCAAATCCATGGGAGGACATTGGCGCGATTGGCGTAGGTTTCCCACTTGGCGACAAGTTGCTTGAGCTTGGTGGGGTTTTGTTCGGCAAGGTTGTTCAACTCCGTGCGATCGGCCTCGATGTCGTAGAGTTCCCAAGGACCGCTCTTGCCCTTGGCGACGACCTTCCACTTGCCGTCGCGGACAGCGCGATTGCCTTCGTGCTCCCAGAAGATCGGGTTCTGGCGATTCACGGATTTGCCGTTGAAGGCCGGTTGCAGCGACACACCTTCGAGCGGAGTGATGTCCACGTTCTTCACTTTCTTGGGATACTTGGCATCGGCCAAGTCGACGCAGGTGGCCATCAGGTCGATAAGGTGCGCGGGTTGGTCTTCGAACTTGTTGATGCGCGACTTCGAAATGCCCTTGGGCCAGTGAACAATGAGCGGAGAACTGATGCCGCCTTCGTGGACCCAGTGTTTGTATTCCTTGAACGGCGTGTTGGAGGCGTTGGCCCAGGAAAGGCCGTAACCGAGATAGGTATCTGCGGGGCCTGCCATCACGCCACGGCCCTGGCGAAGCGGTTTACCTTCGCGCGTACGTCGGGGGATCATGTCCGACTGCAACTCATCCGCGCCCATCGGCCTGAGCGTCTCGGGATCCTTGTCGCGATACGTCAGCTGGTTGCCCCGACCCATGCCTTCGGCGCAACCGCCATTGTCGGCGATGAACATGAAAACAGTGTTCTCAAAACGCCCGGTGTCCTTGAGCGTCTTGACGATGCGGCCGACGCCTTGGTCGAGGTTGTCCACCATGGCGGCGTAGACTTCCATCAGGCGTAGTTCCCACTCCTTGTCCTTCGCTTCCTCCCATGCAGGCGACTTTGGATCGCGCGGCGAGAGTTTCCATTCCTTCTTGATCAAGCCCATCTCCACCATGCGGTCGTAGCGAGCCTGGCGCATCGCATCCCAACCCTTATCGTAGCGGCCCTTGTATTTCTCGATGTCCCTCGGCTTGGCATGCATCGGCCAGTGCGGCGCGGTGTGGGCGACATACATGAAGAACGGTTGATCCGGTTTGGCGGAATCGTGTTCGCGGATGAATTGGCAGGCGGTATCGCTGATCGCGTCGGTGTAGTAGAAATCCTTGCCCGGAGGAATCTGGGTATTGTCACGCGTGAGACTGTTGGGATCGAAGAAACTGCCAGCGCCATGGATGGTGCCGAAGAAGCGATCGAAACCGCGTTGCCGTGGCCAGTTGAACTTGGGACCTTCCGGGGCGACGTGTCGCGTGACGTGCCATTTGCCGGACAAGAAGGTGGCATAACCGGCGGGCCGCATCACCTCGGCAATGGTGCGGCACTTGTTGTTCAGATTGCCGCGATAGCCGTCCAGTCCGCGGTCATTCATCATGTGTCCGATGCCGGCCTGATGCGGATAGAGCCCCGTGAGCAGGGACGCCCGGGTCGGGCAACAGCGGGCCGTATTGTAGAACTGCGTGAAGCGCACCCCGCCCTTCGCCAGCTTGGCGAGATTCGGCGTTTCGATCTCACCACCATACGGGCTGATATCGCTGTAACCCATGTCGTCCGCCATCATGATGATGATGTTCGGACGGGTGTCTTTGGCGTGAACGATTTGGAAGGCCAGTACGGCCACTCCCAACAACAGGGTCAGTCTTTTCATGATTCAGTGTGTTTGTTGAATTCTTCCTGCCAGGCATCGCGGCGTTTCTTGGCCGTCTCAAAAAAATCTACCACGGCGGCTTCATCGCCTTCGGAAACCGCGCGACGGAACTCCTCCAGGTCCTCGACGAACACGCCCAACACGCGTTGGAGGTGCTCGCGATTCTGCATGACGATGTCGCGCCACATTTCGATGGAACCCGAGGCCACGCGGGTCGTGTCCCGAAAACCGGTCGCGCAAAGCTCCGCCTGTTCCGGAGCATGCGTGGGGCTCAGAACGTAGTTCGCCAAGCCGGCCGCCACCACGTGCGGCAAATGACTGCAACGCCCCGTCAGATCGTCGTGTTCCTCCGGGGTCAGGCGCAGCGTCTTGCAACCCACCGCGGCCCAAAATGAATCCAGCTGTTGCAGGGGATCCGCAGGAGTATTGGCGATCGGTGTCAAAATACACACCGCCTTGTCGAAGAGACCTTCCCGCGCGGCGGCCGGCCCCGTCTTCTCGGACCCGGCCATGGGATGAGAACCGATGAACACTGCGG
>JBMYQZ010000053.1:0-9179 GCA_049601855.1 Limisphaerales bacterium
TGATCAACCCGACTGCAAAGTTGGCCGAAGGCTTTGAGAAACTGGCAAACACCCCGATGCCGCCCATGAACATCGTCCTCAACGACCAGGAAATCGCCGATGTCCTGGAATTCCTCGTCACCCTCAAGAAACCCGGCAAGCCCATGAAACCCAAGGCTGCCAAACCCGGTCAATTCGAATGAAACAGCTCGTTCTTCTCTGCATCCTGTGCACGCTTTGCGGTTCATCCATCGCCGCCGACAAGCCTTTCGCCAAAGTCAAAGATAATCCCAAGCTTCCGCGAGTCCTACTGATCGGCGATTCCATCTCGATCGGCTACACGGTCCAAACCCGCGCATTGCTCAAAGGCAAAGCCAACGTCCACCGGGTCCCCACCAACGCGGGCGACACCGGCCGGGGAATCAACGGCCTGCCCAAGTGGCTGAAGACCGTTGGCGGGAAATGGGATGTCATTCACTTCAATTGGGGCCTCTGGGATCTCTGCTATCGCCACCCGAAATCCAAGAACCAAGGACGGCGCGACAAGGTCAACGGGACCATCACTCACACCCTCGAGCAATACACCGCCAACTTGGAAAAGCTCGTCGCTGAATTGAATAAGACCAAGGCCAAGCTCATCTTCGCCACGACGACGCCCGTCCCGGACGGCGAATTCGGGCGCAAACTCGGGGATGACCGGAAATACAACACGGCCGCAACGCAGGTAATGAAGAGGTACGGTATCGAGATCAACGATCTGCATGCCGCCATGGCCGGGAAAATGAACAAATATGGAGTTAAGCCGGGAGATGTGCACTTCACCAAGGAAGGCAGTCAGCTCTTGGCTAATCAGGTTGCCAACGCAATCTCCGTCGCCTTGAAAGAGGACTGAATTACTCGCCCCCGAGGTGCCCGGGCAAAACGGTCCGGCTGCGGCACCCTTCCCACTCTCCCTTCGGATTGTCGTTGGCGTCACCGGATTCGAGACTCACAGTGACAATCGTGTCACCGATTTGAATGCGATCGAGATCGCTGATCTGAGTCTTCTCTTCCACGGTCTCCCCGTTGACTCGAGTGCCCCAGGTGCTGCCAAGATCCTCGAGCCACACTTGCGCGTCTTCCATCCAGATCCGGATCTGGCGCCGCGAAATGCTCGGGTCGTTCACGATCTGGATCTCGGCCTCCGACGACTTTGACAAGCGCCCCACCACAAAATCGGTCTTGTCAGTGCTGTGGACCTGCTCCCCCTGCTTCTGCCGACAATACAACTTCATCGGAGTTGATTCTGTCGCGCGTCGGTGGGCTTCGCAAGTATCATCCCCCCCTTCATGGAGCAATGAGGAGAGTTGGCATCCCGGTTGCTAAATGCCCCTCGAGCGTTCTGAACGCATTGAACTATGAGCAATCAACCGCTGGATAGCCGGCAACTCCGAGCCTTTGTTACCGTCGTACACACGGGATCTTTTACCGTCGCAGCACGGGAATTGTTTCTTTCGCAGTCCGCTGTCAGCCATTCCTTGCGGGCGTTGGAGGAAGACGTCGGCTGTCGCCTTTTGGACAGGGTGAGTAAAAAAGTCATCCTGACCCCGGCGGGAGAACATCTGTATCATTACGCGACCAAGATTTTGAAGGAGATGGGAAATGCGCGGCAAGAGCTCGCTCATCTAAACGATTGGGGTCGCAGTCGCCTGCGAATTGGGGCGAGCACGACCGCCTGCCAACACATCCTCCCGCAGGTATTGACGACGTTTAAGGCAGATTTTCCAAACTGCTCCAATATCGTCATTGAACCGGCCGATACGCCCGAGTTGATCGAGCTGCTGCATGATCGTCGCATTGACCTCGCCGTCGCCCTCGAACCCAAGCATCACGAGCAGGTCGAGTATTTCGATCTGTTCAGCGATGAACTCCGGTTCATCGTCGATCCGAGCCACCCTTGGGCCCAGCAAGGCCATGCCACACGTACCGACATTCCGACGCAGAACTACATCTTCTACAGCAAGAACAGCTACACCTTTCAGATGGTCGGAAAGTATTTTTCCGAAGAGAACATGGTGCTGAATACCGTGATGGAACTCGGTAGCATGGAGGCCATCAAGGAGATGGTGAAGTTGGGCATGGGCATCAGCGTGCTGGCCCCATGGATCATTCAGAGGGAGTTACAGGAAGGGACGCTGGTCTCGCTGCCACTGGGACGCCGAAAGCTGAAGCGCAAGTGGGGCATCATGCATTGGCGCAGCAAACCCATCTCCCACCCGGAGCAGGCCTTTATCGATCTTTGCAAGCGGATCACCGCAGATTTCGCAAAGGAGAACGGTAGAAAAAACAATGCTCCGAAACTCGCCGCCTGACCCTCAGTCTTCGGTCGGAACTTTCTCCCCATCGACAAACTTCACCCGCCCGCGACGTCCTTTGCTGGCCGAGATATAACTCAGGGTGAGCGACTTGGGAGCCTCACCAGCGAGAGAATAGACGATTACCTTCTCCAACGTGAGGTTGGGTTGGGGAGTGGTGCAGACATTGATCAATTCCTCCAAGGAACAGAAAGGAAGACGCTCTTCGACATAGTTCGGGACGTCGGTACGTATAAATACCGCTTCTCCGATGGTGTCGATTGTCGGGGCGTCCATCTGATTCAGTTAATCAAGCCACCAAGTAAAAATCAATGCTCGCGGAGCCAATTACCGTTCCTATGATCCCGGCCATGCAGCGTCGATTTTCCGCATTATTCTGGGCCGCATTAACCGTTCCACTCTCAATTCTCGCCGACGGTCCCAAGGACAATGTCCCTGACAAAGTCCGACCCATCCCACCAGTTGGCATCGAAATCGATAAAGATGCCAAAAACGAATTGCTGGCTGGCGCAGTTAAATTGGGCTCCGAAATTCTCCAACTGCGCGAAACCTATCGGGCCAAACCGGAATTCTCCGAACTCCTACCGGATATCGAAATCTACCAAAAGGCCGTGGAGTGGGCCGTCCGCTACCGGCAGATCTACCGCCAAGGGGACATCAATGCCGCTCGTGATCTTCTCAAGCGAGGCCAAGAACGGGCCGCCCAACTGCACGAGGGCAAGGCGCCATGGTTGAGCGCGACCGGATTGGTGGTGCGTGGTTACCGCTCAAGCATCGACGGCTCGGTGCAGCCTTACGGTCTGGTGATTCCTCGCGGGTTTGTTCCTGGCGGTGCGCCCATGCGATTGGACTTCTGGTTCCACGGCCGTGGCGAAAGGCTTTCCGAACTTTCGTTCATCAATCAACGCCAACGCACGGTCGGTCACTTCGCCCCTCCGAACACGATCGTTCTCCACCCCTACGGTCGCTATAGCAATGCCAACAAGTTCGCCGGCGAAATGGATCTCTTCGAGGCCTTGGAGCACGCGAAGAAACATTATCCGATCGACGAAGATCGAATCGCTGTCCGCGGCTTCTCCATGGGCGGCGCTGCGTGTTGGCAATTCGCCGTGCACTATCCCGGCAAATGGTTTGCTGCCACGCCGGGTGCGGGATTCTCCGAGACACCGGAATTCCTCAAATTCTTCCAAGATGAAGCCCTCAAACCCACTCGTTGGGAGCGAAAGCTCTGGCGCCTTTACGACTGCACCGGCTACGCCGGGAACCTCTATAATCTCCCGACCATCGCCTACAGTGGCGAGAATGATCGACAGAAACAGGCCGCAGATATCATGGCCACGGCCTTGCAGAAGGAAGGACTGACACTCACGCATCTCATCGGCCCCGGCATGGGCCACAAATACGACGATTCCTCCAAGGTCGAAATCGAACGCCGGATGAGTCTTCTGTCGACCCGCGGTCGTGATCGCTTACCGCTGAAGGTCAAGTTCACAACTTACACATTGCGCTACAACCAATCACATTGGGTTCGCATCAACGGTATCAAACAGCACTGGGAGCGTGCCCATGTAGAGGCAGAAATCATTCCCGCCCGACATCGGGTCAAGGTCCTGACGGAAGGGGTAACGGCTCTCACGCTCTCGATTCCGTCAGGACATGCTCCGTTCCCGCAAGATCGCGCGACCACCATTGAAATCGACGGCACAAGCCTCCGCAGCCCCAAAGTCGAAACCGACCGATCCTGGACCGCCCATCTGAGCAAGACCGATGGCCCTTGGGAGATCACCGCATCTTCACAAACGAGCGACCTCGCCAAACGACACGGATTGCAGGGCCCGATCGACGATGCCTTCATGAGCAGCTTTCTGTTCGTGCGTCCAACGGGGAAGTCGAAGAATTCCAAGTTTCACCAATGGGCCGACAGTGAAATGAAGCGCGCGCAGAAACATTGGCCACTGCAGTTTCGCGGCATCGCCAGGATCAAGGCCGACAAGGAAGTGACGAAGGAAGATATTGCTCATCACAATCTCATCCTTTGGGGCGATGCGGACAGCAACCAACTGCTTGCCAAGGTCGGAGACAAACTGCCGATCCAGTGGCGCCCGGATGAAATCACGGTTGGACCAAGCAAATACAACTCCGCCAACCACGCGTTGATCGCTGTTTACCCAAATCCGTTGAACCCAGAGAAATACATCGTCCTTAACAGCGGCTTCACCTATCGCGAATACGCTTACCTGAACAACGCCAGGCAGGTTCCCATGCTACCAGACTGGGCAATCATCGACTTGAAAACCCCGCCGGGTACGCAATATCCCGGTCGAGTTGCCGATGCTGGATTCTTCAATGAGTCTTGGAAGCTCTACTGACGGGTGATCACCCACGCCATTGCGACGGATCCCGCCACGGCCACCAATCCTCCCAGCAACGAACGTCGACTCGGACGCTCGTTCTCCAAGTAGTAGGCCATCGGAATTACCAACAACGGCGACAGCGCCACAATGGGCAATACGATTCCAGGTTTTGCCACCTTCAACGCCCACTGGTAGCAACTCACACCCAAGGTCGCACCGGTTAGAGCATTCAACATCAACCAGCCGGAAGCGCTACACCACTTCGCTTTGCCCATCAACGGGCCGTTAGAGTTCTCCGGCTGCTGCTCGGGTCGAGTCCATCCCGCGAGGTAGCTGCGTTTCACCAACAACACTGCCAGTCCCGCAATGATCGCGCCAGGAATGACTCGTTGATACGCGACCGTGATCCCGTCGATGTTCACTCCGGTCTGATCGCAGATCTCGTAGGCCTTGCGACTCAGCACCACCCCCCCGGCCTGCCCGATCGCCGCCCAGATCGCCCAGTGAATGCCCCACCAAAACTCCTTCCGCTCAATGTGCAAATGATCCTTCGGGGCCAGCGCCACTGCAACGCCCGTCAAAATCACCACCGCGCAGACAATCTCCTGCCCTGACATTGCCGTCCCCATCCAAGCCCACTCCACTCCGACTGCAATCGGCGCGGTCAGGCAATGCACCAACATCACCGTCAGGCGTGAACCAATCCTCGGCAGCGCCTGAAACAAGGCCACATCACCGATTCCAAAACCGATCACGCCACTGATCAGAAGAATATCAAACACTCCCCCACCCAATCCCAGCCCCCAAGTGTGCGCCATGATGCCCAGCATCAATGTGGAAAGCGCCAATCTCCAGAAATTAGCCTCGTTGCCACCCATCAGGCTTGCCGTCCGCGTTGCCGAGACGGCGGAAGCGGCAAAGAACAGGGCAGTCAACGCAGCGAAGAACACGCGCGGGTTTTAGCGACAGGATCCAGACAAGTCACGAACCGAAGGCTCAGACCATGTCCCCGTCACTGCGCTGATTGAAAGCCGCTTCGTACAGGTCGACGAAGTCGCCTGCGCCAATCTCTCGAGGATTGAACGTGGCGGTCCACTGCTTCGCCGCCTCTTCGGACATGGTCTTCACCAAGTCCGGTTTTACTCCGAGGTCGGACAGCGAACGAGGCATGTCGGCGAGATTGAGCAGGGTTTCCAGCCTTGAGATCAAGGCTTCCATCGCAGCGTTCAACCCACCGCTGACGCTCGCGATTTCGGGAGCCGAGGCGAGTTCGGCATATCCCTGCAGGGCACCCTGCTCGCCCGCATTAAAACGGACGATCAACGGCAACATCATCCCCACTGCCGTTCCATGTACCACGTCGTAGTGCGCCGTCAACGGATTGGCAGCAGAATGTGCAGCGCCCAACATGCTGTTCTCAATCGCGATCCCGGCATAGGCAGCACCGAGCAACATGCGTCCACGGGCTTCAAGATTGTCCGGCTCGGCCAACACTGCTGGGAGGCTGGTCACGCACAGCTTGAACGCCTCGTGCGAATACATCAGTGACAGCGGATTGCGTTTCTTGGTGACGGCGGTTTCCACCGCATGCGCGATGGCGTCGATGCCGGTGTTGGCCGTAACCGCACGCGGTTGTGAGACAGTGAGCTTCGGATCGAGAATGGCAGCCTTGGCAGCCGCCTTGGGATCACCACAAGCCATCTTCGCATGCGTAGATTCATCCGCAATGAGCGCGAACGACTGGCATTCACTACCTGTACCCGAAGTCGTGGGGATCGCGATCAACGGGAGCATCGGTTTGTCAGCCCTGCCCACGCCCCAGTAGTCCTTCATCTCGCCACCGTTGGTCAGGATGAAGTTACAACCCTTGGCCGTATCCATGGAACTGCCACCACCCAGGCCGATGATGAAATCAATCTTCTCCGCCTTCGCGACGGCGAGGCAGTCAGCGACATCCTTGGTGGTGGGATTCTCACGAACCCGATCGAAGGTGGCATGACCGATTCCCGCTTGATCCAAGGCTTCACCAACACGACCGGCGTGGCCGGCCTTGACGATGCCTTGATCGGTGACAACGAGGACTTTGCCAGCGCAATATTCGCGCGCGAGCTCACCAACCTGATCGACCGTGTCTGCCCCGTATACAAGGCGCGTGCGCGGTTGATGATCGAAGTCAGCCAGCGGCAGCTTCCCCAATTCTGGTTCGGATTCCATCACTCAGTGGACCAGCACGTTTTCGATGCGTTCAAGCGGTGCCTATTCCGCCACTTCGAGGGCACGTCGGCGATACAAGAATTCGAACATGTTGCCTTCGTGCGGCTGATCCCAGGAGATCTTGTTGGTCGGTACGACACCGAAGTTCAGACGGTCAACCAGGTCGGATTCCATCAATTGATCTCGGAATTCCTTGTCGTCGGTGACGGCGGAGAGAACGAGTGAGGGGCCGATTTCATTGAGCATCTCGGCCTGTGGCACTTCCACGACACTGAGATAGGGAAAGAGAAACTCACGATTCCAAGCCGGATGCTTCGTCGAATCGCAGTAGACTACGGTCGGACGCAGGAATAGGCCGCGCTCGTCGTCCACCTTGCGGTCGCCTTCCCGATACTTGGCCGTCATGTCTTCCCCACCCGGCTCTTCCAAATCTGATTCAATCGTCCCGTTGATCCACTCCGCCATCTTTGGATTCGCAAAACCGGAAAGACGCGCGTTTTCATCATCGGCGGTGGTCGGGGCGATCGGTCCAAGTCGTTTGCCCAAGGCTTCGGCAATTTCACGTCCATACCTCGGAACAACCACCGCGGAGGCGTTGATGCAACTGCGTCCACCATTGGCGGTCGCGCTGGTATCGATCATGTCGAGGTAGTCTTCCCAGTTCTCGATCTTGTCCTCACCGATCAGGATCTTGCTGAAGCCGGGACCGTGACATTGCACGCCGGGGTTCCCAGCGTAACGATCGGTCGTGCTTTTGTCACCGAAGATCAATGCGCGACCGCACTTCTCGAGAATCTCTCCGGCACCTTCATGATCGGTCGGATAGAAACCGAACGCTTCCGAAGGGACACCCGCGGCGATCAGCGCTTGGATCAGCCGGTAAGGCGTCCACGGCTCTTCGCGGCCGGGTTTGATAATGACCGGATACTTGAGTGGCACAGCCGGCAACCAAAGCGAATTCACGGCCGGCGAGTTACTGGGCATCACCAAACCAAGTGACTTGGCGGCGGGAAAGAACGAGCAACGTGCCCCGCCCTGAATGCCCGTGCCGTTGTCGATGATCGAAGTGTCCAGTCCGCGCGTGAGACCATTCAACACCGTCATCATGTTGGTGAGCGCGAAATGGATCTTGCCCATGTTCATCTTCACCATGTTGTGAGGCAGGCCGCTGGTGGAACTCAGGGTCTTGATGTAATCGTCAGCGGATTGCGTATGGCCCTTGTCACCGAGAGGCAAGGTGCCGTTGAGAAACTCTTCGCCGGCTTTTGCACAAAGCTCGACGAGTTCCGCGACGGTGAACTTCTTCAATGCGGCACGCGCCTTGTCGAGTTTGCGGAGATCCTTGCGAATGATGCCGGCATTAACGGTACTGACCTGGGCGAGGGCTTCACCGTCCGAGTGACGGGCGACGTCGACCTTGTTCAGACTCTCGTACGTCCGCCCCAGGCGGCACACGGGGATGTGAGGGAGGTTTTCCATTTATTCTTCTTTTCTGATGATCAGCGACGGAAGCGATCTTGCTTCCGCAGTCCCGACTTCGTCGGGGAAAATGACTTTCAAAGTTTCGACATCGTATTCTTTGTAGCGGTCGTCCTGCAGGATCCAGTCCCGCACGAACTCGCTTACAGTAACGCGACATTTCTCTCGCGCCAGTTCCTGATACTTCGGGCTGCTGGCATTGATCCACATCCGGGCAGTCAGTGACTTTTCCAGATGATCGAGACGCGCCTGTGGATCTTCACCCGGTTTGAGTTTGGTGAAGAATCCGGCTTTGACATTCTTCTCCAAGCCGGTCGTATCGATCGCCGGCACGTCCGGTCGGATCAATGGGGCGGTGACGTAACAAATTCCATTCGTGACTTCGAGATTCCATTTTTCACGAAGGACGATGTGGTAGGAGTAATTCACGGGAACGCGAATGCTGGCCTTGGTCTCGCCGAGCGGAATAAGGCCGCCCAAATCCACGAAGTCGGTGCTCTCGTGAACTTCCGTGATCTTAAACGCGGCGATCTTCAGCTCGCCCCCAGCCGTCCGGCTGAACTCAGGCAGCGACGCCGTGAACACGGTGGACAACGGCTCGCGCTTCTTGATCAGGCTGAAGTTCCCCACTTTCTCCGCCACCGCCTGGACCGCCTCGGATGCGTACTTCAGCAGCATGATGCCGGCGGTGAAGAACAAGGCCACCATCAGGAGGCAAAGAATCACCACGCTGACCTTGCTGGCCCGTTGCGGAGGCGGAAGTACGTATTGAGGCTCAGCTACGGGAGGGACTGGATTG
>JBMYQZ010000053.1:9189-14541 GCA_049601855.1 Limisphaerales bacterium
CTCCCCCACCTGTTGCCGCGGGAACCGGCTCGTCTGGCCCAGGAGCGTCGAGTTGTTTCGGGGTGCTTTCAACTTCCACGGGAACATCGATCACGGTCGCATCCTTCTGTGGGACCGAGCGCTGAACACTGGTGGCCCCCGACACGGCGTCGACGTTCGCGAGATCCTTGAGTTTTCCCGATCGCCACTTATCCAATCCCGCCCAAGCAAGGAATGCCACACCGACAGGGGTGCCCGCGATGGAAGTTGGAACAGCAGCCAAGGCAGCGAGCATCATGGCCTTTCCGGTGGACTTGCCCCAGCCATCGTGATTGGCATAACGCTGCAGAAACAGCCCCGGGAAAAACACCGAAAGAAAGGCCAGGGGAATGGTGACGATCCAGGCGAATGGCGCCCAGTCGCCCATGTTCCACATGTTGTCGACGACGAGCAAAAGGAGCGCGGAGAGCGGATGGACAGGCGGCATGCCGGCCTTTTCTTCCGGCCGCGGCTCGTTCGGTTGTGGCTCCGCCTGTGACATTGGAGTGGAATCTCCCATCCACACTTAACCCGGTGGATGGGATCCGGTTTCAGTGAACACCGGCGGAATCGCGGCCGGATCAGTAAACGCCTTCGACGATTTTATTCTCCATCGCGCCAAACGGGCGGACTTCGGCGACACCGTCCCACGCGTACTGATTGCGGGGTTTGCGGCGAATGGCCTCGTCGCGCTCAAGGAACCGCGGCATGAAGAATTCCTTCGTCATGGTCGTGAGTTCAACGCGGCCCCAATCGTCGTAGCCTTTGCCAACGTTCGTGTCCTTGCCATCGACGATGCGGAGGACCGCGCGAGGTTGCGGAGCGTAGTAGGTGATCGAGAAATTGTCTTCTGCGGTGATCGGCACGCTGGCCGCCAGGCCCATGAGCGTATTGCCATACGTCGGATAGAAACCGATCTGGTTTTCGAGCACTTCCTCGACGATGAAACGCGTATACTGCGGTTCCATCGTCGTGCCACCGGCGAACACGCCGCGAATACCAGCTTCGTACAGATCGACCTTTTCAGAAAGAGCTTCCAACAACTTGGGCGTGGTGAAGAGACCGGAGATCTTCCGGTGCTTCATGATGATGGACGCCTGATCGACGACGTGCCCCATGTAAGCCTTGGCCTGATCGAACTGCTTGTTGGCGATGAGCTTCTTCACCCAGCGCGGATCAAGATCAATGAAGTAGCAGGAACTCCCGCGCACATTGGCGAGGTGCTCAATCGCGAGGCGAAGACGCCGCGGACCGGTCGGTCCCATCATCAACCACGCACCACCTTTCGGGAAATGCTCGTCCGAAATCTTCTCAGAGAACTCGCTGTAATCGACACGGAAGTCATTCCAGCCGATGCGCTGCTTCGGCATGCCAGTCGTGCCGCCGGTCTCAAAGATGTTGAAGGGTTTGCCTTCGAATTCCTTGGGAACCCAGACCTCAGGTTGCAGATCACGGAGCCACTCGTCCTGGAAGTGAGGAAAATTGGCGAGCAGGTCATCGAAGCACTTCACCTTTTCGCGCGGATCCCAGCCTGCCTTCTTGGCCCAATCGAGCCAGAATTGGCACCCGGTCTCAGGGGAAAAATGCCAGTTGATGATTTCGACGCAGTGCTTATCGAGTTCTTCTCTTGCTTGCTGAATGTCAGATTCGGTGGGATCGCTCATTTTCTCAGGTGCCTTGGTGCAAAGAGCCCCCGGAGGATCGCTCCGGGGGCAGGTGAATTCGGGTCTTAGTTCTGAATGGCAAACAGGTGGGTCTGCGTCCCCACGTAGAGAATGCCATTGGCCACGATCGGAGTGGAGTAGATCGGGGAGTAAAGATTGGTCTCGAAGAGAACCGCTTTCTTGTCCTTCGGATTGAAATCCTTCTTGGCCGGTAACACGACGAAGTCGCCGTCCTCATCACCGACGAAGACCTTGCCATCGGCCACCAGGGTGGAACCCCACATGTGGGCCTTCATGTCGTACACCCAGTGTTCTTTGCCAGTCTTGGCGTCGAGGCAATAGATGAAGCCGGAGAAGTCACCGGCAAAAAGCAGACCGCTTTCCTCATCGATGGAGACCGAACTGATTGAGCGGTTGATTTTGTCGTAGCTCCAGACGACGCCAGACTTGGTGACGTCACCCTTCTTGGTGGGATCGACACAGACAAGCATACCGACGCCTTCCCCGTGCTCGGGGTCCTGACCGTGAGCAACATAAACCTTGCCGTTCCAGTAGACCGGGGTGGCATTGATTTCGTTGGGGCCTTCGGGATCAGGATACTTGTATTCGAGGCGTTCCTTCGGGTTGGTATCAACCCACCAGATCTTCTTCAGGAAGCTGATGTCTTCGCTGGAGTCGTAAACCGGCGTGGCGCCGAAGCCGTAGAGAAGGCCGTTGCCGCCGCCGAAGAAGAGCTGCCATTTGCCGTTCACCTTACCGGCGCCGGGGGAGGTCCACTGGCCGTGAAAGATGTTTTCGCCAATCTCGGCGTCGTCTTCACCCTTGAGTTCGCCGGTCTTCTTATCGAGGGCGATGAAGCTCGGAGAGAGCGGAGAAGGAACATTCACGTGCGTCCAGTCCTGACCGTTGGAGGTGCAGACGTAGACGAGGTCACCGATCACGACCGGCGAGCTGTTGGAGGCGTTGTGCGGGAACACACCGAGTTCATCCATCATGTCGTAGACCCAGATGATGTCCGCGTCCTTGGAGCCGATCTGGGCGGGCGGGTTGCCGGGACCACCGACATACTTGGCTTCGTCCTTCATGCCGTCGTTGCCGTCGGCGAGTCCGTCGATATCGAGACAGATCACATCGCAACGGCTGGTCACGAGGAAGATCTTGTCACCGTCGGAAGCGGGGCAGGAAAGAATGCCGAGGTTTTCCCAGTCATTCACCTTGCCCGACTTGAGCTTCGGAACGACGAGTTGCCAGATGAGGTCGCCGGTCTTCTCGTCGAAGCACATCAGGATGCTGCGATCGCCCTTATGTTTGGGATCGCGCGGAGATTCGTTGTTCGTGCCGACGAAGATCTTACCTTTGTAAACCATCGGGTTGCCGTAGGTCTGCGAGCCGAGCTTGGCGACCCATTTCACATTCTTCGTGGTGGACATGTCGATGTCCTCGGTGCCGCGCTTGAACTTGCCCGGATCGAAGTTCATCGGGACGTTTTTGGCCGGCGAGTACATGTTCTTGCCGTTGTTGCGGCCCCATTGCGGCCAGTCGCGGGCTTGCAGCTGCACGCTTACCAGTGCACTGCAGCACATGGTGGCGAGGACGATTTTCGTGAAGGAGTTTTTCATGTGTAGGATGGACGGTTAGACAGATTTACGAAAACTGGACTTACTTGTTCGGAGTGACTTTCACGTTGTCGATGTGGCAAAGGATTTCCTGCGGAGCGAAACCAAAGAGGCCAGGTGAACCCTGCGTGTGGGCATTCTTGTGTTTCACCTCAAGCGTCCAGGCTTCGGGCTCCGCTTCGGCCTTTGGCCAGGCCTTGGCACGCACAACACCGGAGCCATCGGCGGCAACATCGACACGGGCCTTGAGGTGATACCAGACCTTCGGACGCATGCGGAAACGAGTGTCTTCCTTGATGCGCTCGAGGTTGGAATTGATCTGAAGCTTGCCGGCGTTGCCCTTCAGGACGATGTAGTAACGCTGACAAATGAGACCGATCTCGGACATCTTACGGCGATTCCCCTCGGTCATCACGTCGGCTTCGATCGTGTAATTCTTCATATCGGGCGTGCCCATGAAGACGATGCCACGTTGGAAGAGTTTGTTGTCGATGGTCTTGGTGAGGACGTTGTTTCCGTCAAGGTTGCGGATCTCAAACTTGAAGCGGGCACCGATCCAAGGCAGCGGCGGATAAGCGAACTTCTGTCCGGGCTCCGGATGATTTTCCGGATGAACAACCACGGGGTTGAAGCCTTCGAAATCCTCAGTCAACGGCAGCGAGGGGAGGATTCGACCGCGAATGAAACCGGTCAGACCGTTCAGAGCCGTGACCTTGAACATGCCAGCCGACGGCGTCTTGGTGGCGTCGGCCGTAAGCACGTTGTTCTTCGCACTGGCGTTCAACTTCACCTTCACCTTCGCCGTGGCGGGGATGTAGCGCTCCCATTTCAGGCTAGAGGTATCTTTCACCTCGCGAACGGTTTCACCATTGGCATCCACTTCGTAGACCTTGAAGGATTGTTTACCGCCGGCCTCCACGAGGATCTCCGGAGGAACAATGTGCAGCTTGGCGGATTTGGCTGGCTTGGTCGGCTTGGGAGCAGGAGCAGCCGCGGCGATGCCGGGGTTGTTGCCGCGCTTGCCGAAGCAGTAGAGCTTCTTGGTGGTCTGCACATAAATTTTACCGTTATAGATGCATGGACTGCCAAAGCAACGGCCTTCCAGCGTAAGGTGCGTCAGGGTTTCAACACCGGCCTTGCCCGGCTCTACCACGTAAAAGGCACCCGCAGTTCCGGCGTCGATCCCCTTCGCCTTGGATTCCGGATCTTCGAGCATCGGAAGATAAATCTTGCCGTCAGCATAGAGCATCGAGGCGTTGCGTTGTTCGATGCCGTATTTTTTACGCCACAATTCCTTGCCTGTGGCGGTGTCAACTGCGACCAAGTCACCAGTCTGCACAACCTGATACATGGTCTTCCCAACGAGGATTGGTGAACTGGCAAAAGAAACGACTTCCGTGTTACGCCAGATCTCAAGCTCCTCCACCGGAATGGCATGAGGTCCGGGCCCGGCAGGAATTGTCTTCGGAATGCGCAGGGCAACCAAACGCCCGATGTCCGAGTTGTCGAGATTCTCGCGTCCGTGAATGGCAATGATCTTGTCACCCATCGGAATGACGCTGGAGTTCACACCGCCTTGGCTGATCTTGCAGTACCAGAGCGGATCGCCGGTATTGATGTTAAAGCAGACGACCGAACCGTCGCCCGTGCCGCAATAGATCACAGGCTGACCATTCCAAGTGCTCTTGATCGGAGGCGAGTAGGAACTGTCCTTCGGGCGACCACCCGGAGTGGTGAGCCAGACGAGTTCACCGGTGCGCTTGTTGAACGCCCAGAAGCGATCACGGGCCGGCCCCATCTTGCCCCAGTAGGCGGAAATGTAGTGGGTGATGACGAGGTCCTTGTGAATGACCGGAGAAGTGGTGCGGCCGTTCGGAAAGGTCATGCGACCGAAGCGGTCCATCATGGAGTGTTCCCAGAGCTTTTTGCCGTCGCCGGTGAAGCCAGCCATGATGCCCTGCGTCCCGCAGACATAGACATTTCCGGTCTCGGGATCCACGGTCGGATTGGACGTAGAATAGCGGGTGTAGATGATGTCGCTGAGGAAGTCGTTC
>JBMYQZ010000054.1:0-14464 GCA_049601855.1 Limisphaerales bacterium
GTCCCATCGCGGTCTTGATGGTGTTCACCGCGGCGGTGGTTTTTGGCTACTTCTCGCTTGGCCAACTCCCGGTCACGCTCATGCCGGAGATGAGCTATCCCACCCTCACGATCCGCACCGAATATCCCGGTGCCGCGCCCGAAGAGGTCGAAAGCGACATCAGCCGCCCGATTGAGGAACGACTGGGCGTCGTCACCGGTCTCAGCGAAATCAGCAGTATCAGTCGCGCCGGGGTAAGTGACGTCATCCTGGAGTTCAATTGGGGCACACCGATGCACGACGCCATCCAGAATACCTTGGAGAAACTCGATACCGTCTACCTGCCCCGCCAAGCCGAGAAACCTTTGCTCCTCCACTACGATCCTTCACTCGATCCGGTGATGGAACTGAGCCTTTCCGAAACCAGGGTCAACGTCGCCAAGATCGGCGACAACCTTGAATCCAAACGCGCCTCTGCCCGCCGTCTCCGTCGTATTGCCGAATACCAGGTCAAGCGCGCCTTGGAACCGATTCCTGGAGTGGCTGCCGCCCGCGTTCGTGGCGGCCTTGAGGAAGAAATCCACGTCCTCATCGACAGCGCCAAGCTAGATCGCGCGAACATCTCCATCAACCGTGTCCTCGACCGGCTCCGCGCGGAAAACATCAACGCCGCCGGCGGCCGCATTCGTGAGGGCAACGCGGAATACATGATCCGCACGATCAATGAGTATTCCAACCTCGAGGAAGTCGCCAACACGGTCATTCATCGCAACGACGGACGCGAACTTCGCCTCAAGGACCTCGGCTCCATCGTCTACGGCCAACGCGACCGCGAGATGCTCACGCACACCGACGGCAGTGAAAGCGTCCAGATCGATATCTACAAGGAAGCCGACTCGAACATGGTGAAAGTCGGGGAAGCCATCAAAGCCGCCGTCGGCTCGCTCCGCACTCCGAAGCAGAGCATCGCCGGCAAACTCCTCAAGGAGGAAGGTGTCATCCTGAAAGTCGTCGCCGACCGGTCGGTCTTCATCGACAACAGCATCAAGGAGGTCAAGAGCACTGCCATCACCGGCGGCGTCCTCGCCATCGTGGTCCTGCTCATCTTTCTCCGGGACCTCCGCACCACCAGCATCATCGCGCTCAGCATTCCCATTTCGATCTTCGTCACCTTTGCACCGCTCAACCTTGTCGGCGTCTCTCTCAACATCATGTCCTTGGGCGGGCTGGCCATGGGGATCGGTATGTTGGTCGATTCCTCCATCGTCGTCCTCGAGTCCATCTATCGCTGTCGCGAAGAAGGCGACTCCACCCGCTCCGCCGCCATCCGCGGGACGCGCGAAGTTCGCGGAGCCGTCGTCGCTTCCACGCTCACTTCCATCTGCGTGTTCTTCCCGATGGTCTTCGTCGAAGGGCTTGCCGGACAAGTCTTCAGCGACCTCGGCCTCACCGTGGTCACCTCGCTCGTGGCCTCATTGATCGTTGCCATCCTTTTTATTCCCATGCTGGCCAGCCGCACCGGCTTCAAGCTCAAGGGCGGTTCCGGAATGGTTGCGCATCCCATGGGCGCTTTCGCCGGCCGGATCCGTCTCACCACCTTCTTGTTCCGCGTTCTCATTCCTCTTGCGATCCTGCTGACCGTCCTCATCGCCGGGCACCTTGGTTACGCCTACTGGATCGAATCCCGCATTGAGTTTCCGAAACCGGAAGACAAGGTCGACTATCAGGCGCTCGGCATCAACTGGCTCCAGTTCTGGGCGCCGATCTTCATCCTTCCGCTGCTCATCGCCTTCCTGAAGGTCCGCTTCGGCCAGAAAGAGTTTGTCGGCAACTCACTCACCGAAACTTGGGGCTCGTTCAAGGATTTCGCCCAAACGCTGAAGGGCAACAAGTTCCTCGTATTGCTGATCTCACCCTATCTCATCCTGCGCCTGCCACTTTCTCTCCTGCTCGAAACCATCGGACTCAACCTCGTCTGGCTCGTGCGCCTCGTCGCCGGTGTCTTCAAACTCCTCTTCTGGATCGGTGGCCTCGTCCGCCGCATTTTCGTTCGCGAAAATCAAGCCGACCCCGAACTCGAACGCGGCCTCTATCCCAAGATCCTTCGCCTCGCCCTGAAGATGCCCGCCGTCATGGTCCTGCTCGCGGCTGCCTGCTTCTTCCTCACCTACACCGTCGGCCGGCAGCTCCAATCCGAACTCCTCCCCGAAGTCCGCCAGAGCGAATTCACCTTCGAGGCTTCCCTGCCCGTTGGCACACCGCTCGATGTCACCGTCGACACCCTCGGCCAGATCGAAAGACAGATTCTCGCCAAGAAGGAGGAACTGAACATCGACACCCTTCTCGTCATGTACGGCTTCGACACCGCCAACATGAAACGCTCCGACGAAGGCGAACATTCCGGGAAATTCAAGGTCATCCTCCACAAGACTGAGAACCCCAAGGAAACCGAAGACCAGGTCATCAACCAGATCCGCGCGTTGTATGACAACGTCCCCGACATCAACATCCGCCTCACCCGTCCGGTCCTGTTCAGCAGCAAGAAGCCCGTCGTGGTCCAGATCAACGGCGAGGAACTTCCCGAGCTGAAGAAGTTCTCCGACGACGCCACCGAGCGTCTCACCAAATCCCCCGAGCTCGCCGACGTTGAACCCACCCTGCGCAGCGGCGCACCCGAGGTCCAGATCAGTTACGACCGTCAACAAATCATCCGCCACGGTCTCAACATCCAGCAAGTCGCCAACCAAGTTCGCGACCTCGTCAAGGGCAACGAAGCCACCCGCCTCAATCGCCGCGACCGTCGCGTCCCCATCGTCGTGCGCTTGGCCGAACCCGATCGCGAACAGGTTGCCGACGTGGGCAAACTCACCATCAACCCCGGCGCCCAAACCCCGATCCCCTTGAACGCCATCGCCAAGATGAAAGTTGGCGAGGGACCCAGCGAAATCCGTCGCATCGACGGCAGACGGGTTGCCCTCGTCCAGGCTAATATCGGTGGTGGATCCCTTGGAGCCGCCGTCAACGATGCCCAGAGCATTCTGTCCTCGGAAATCGAATGGCCCGTCTACATGGACTTCCACATCACCGGCCAGAACCAGGAATGGGAACGCAGCCGCGGCAGTCTCCTCCTCGCGCTCGGCCTCAGCCTCTTCCTCGTCTACGTCATCATGGCCTCGCAGTTCGAGTCGCTGATCCAGCCGCTCATCATCATGTTCACCATCCCGATGGCCTTCGTCGGCACGGTCCTCGGACTCAAATGGCTCGGCATCAACCTGAGCGTCGTCGTCTTCCTCGGCATGATCATGTTAGCGGGGATTGTCGTGAACAACGCCATCGTCCTCGTCGATTACGCCAACACCCTCCGCGCCCGTGGCCTCGAACTGAAGGAAGCCATCGTCAAAGCCAGCCGCGTCCGCCTCCGCCCCATTCTGATGACCACCGCCACCACTGTCTTGGGCCTTCTCCCCATGGCCCTCGGCCTTGGCGACGGAGCCGAAATCCGCACCCCCATGGCCGTCGCCGTCATCAGCGGCCTCATCACCAGTACTTTCCTGACCCTTCTGATCATCCCGACGATTTATTACCTCTTCGGCTTGGCCGGAGAAAAGTTCTTCGAATCGAACGAAGAAATTGGATCGGTTGCCAAAGTTACCGTGGAGGAACCGGCATGACCCCTCTCGAAGAAAACACGGTGACCAAGTTGACGCGGTTCTCCCTCGACCGCCGGATCACCATGTTCATGCTCTTCCTCACGGTCGTCGCTGTCGGCCTGATCTCGACCTCCCGCCTCCCCCTGGAGATGAATCCGCGCGGTTTGGAAGGCAAATACATGTCCGTCCACTGCCATTGGAATGTCGGCGTGCCTCCCGAGACCATGCAACGAATCAGCATCCCGTTGGAGGAGGAGTTGAGCACCGTCCGTGGTCTCGATCACATCACCACCCATGGATACAAATGGGGTGGCCGCATAGAACTCCGTTTCAAGCGCGATACCGACATGGACGTCGCTTACCGCGAAGTCCGCGATCGCGTCGAGCGCGCCCGCCTCCGCTTCCCCGAGGAAGCTGACAAACCCCACATCTACAAACACCAACCCGGCGCTGAACCGGTTGTCAGCTTCCGCATCGCCTACGATTTCGACAGCGACTACTACAACATCATCCAGAAACACATTGTCACCCCGCTGCAACGCATCGACGGCGTCGCCAACGTTGACTTCAAGATCTATGAGCGCGAACTCAACATTGAGATCGACAAGGCCAAGGCCGAAGCCCACGGCATCAACATCCACCAACTTGCCAATCGCATTCGCAACGACAACTTCACCCTCGCCAGCGGACAGGTCATCGACGGCCGGAAGAAATACACCCTCAAGTCCGCCAGTGAATTCCCGCACATGTCCGCCCTCAGGGATCTCCCGATCACACGTGACATCGTTCTCAGCGACATCGCCACCGTGAAGTTCGAACCCAAGGAAGCCGAACAACTCTACCGCTATAACGCCCAGCCCGCCAACGGCATCAACGTCTCCATGGAGAGCGAAGCCAACACCGTCGAAGTTGCCGAGAAAGTCGTCGCCGCCATCGAGAAGATGAAGGTCAATCCCGAACTCGCCGGCTTCGATCTCAGCGTCTACCGCGATCAGGGCAAGGATATCATCAAGCGGCTCGACAACCTCATCAACAACGGCAAGCTCGGAGCCATCCTCGCCGCCTGCGTCCTCTTCTTCTTCCTCCGACAGTTCCGCATGACCATGGTCATCTCACTGGCCGTTCCCCTTTGCCTTCTGGTCGCCCTGACCGCCATGCACTTCACCGACAAGACCCTGAACGGCCTCACTATCATGGGGCTGGTAATCTGCGTCGGTCTCCTTGTCGACAACTCCGTCGTCGTCGCCGAAAACATCCACCGCCACTTCAGCAACGGCCTCTCCCGCCGCGAAGCCTGCCTGCGCGGCGTCAGCGAAATCGGTTTCGCCATCACCATCGCCACCTGCACCACTCTGATCGTGTTCAGCTCCGCCATGCTCTTCAAAGGCGAGATGCGCTTCATGATCAAGAACATCTCCCTGCCGGTCATCACTTCGATCGCCGCCTCACTCGGCGCCGCTCTCTTCTTCGTTCCCTTGTGCGTCTACATGACCCTACCCAAGAATCGCGAAGCCAAACCAAAGAAGACTCCCAGCAGAATCGCCGGCGCATTCTTCAAAGGCATCTACGACTTCACCTTTGAAAAGCTCAATACCGGCTACAACCGTCTGCTCGGTTTCTTCCTCAAACGACGCCTCGACATCGCGGTCATCTTGATCGCTCTCCTCACCGGGACCTGGTTCATGGCGCAAACCCTGAACACCAAACGCGGCCGCGCCGAACTGGTGAAACACTTCAGCATCAACATCCATTTCCCCGAGAAATACTCCATGGACGACCGCCTCGCCTACATGGAGAAATTCGAGAATCTCATGGAGCAGAACAAGGAGGTCTACGGCATCAGCGCCCACGAGGTCTTCTACGGCAAATGGTACGGACGCGTCGCCTGCTTCTTCGACATCGAACGCGACATCAACCACCCCCTCACCCGCGAAGAAGCCATCGACCAAATCTACGAGGACATGCCCGAAGAACCCGGCGTGATCATCAAACGCCGAGGCAAACACGATCCCAATCGCGGCAACAAGAGCAACATGGCTCACATCCGCCTCGTCGGCGACGACTCGGAGCAACTCGCCGAAGTCGCCGAACAGATCGGCCCGACCTTCGAACTCATCCCTGGCGTCATCGGCATGATGGACAGCCATGACCGCTCCGAAGCTCCCAGCGAAATGGCCCTCTACGTTGACCGCGACAAGGCCAGCTCCGTCGGCGTCAACCCGCGCACCCTGGCCAACACCGTCGGCAGTGCCATCCGCGGCGCCCACCTCCCGCGCTTCAACGAGAAAGGCCGCCAAGTCCCCATGCGCCTCATCTTCGACGAAGAAGACCGCTCCGAGCTCGCCGATATCGACAACATCCAGGTCCCCACCGAAGACGGCCGCGTCGCCACCGTCGGCGCCCTGACCACGACCTCCTTCCTCACCCGCGAAGACAACGCCATCCGCCGCGAAAACAAACGCGTCCAGAAATGGTTTGGCCTCGCCCTCAAACCCGGCGAGCAAGGCTGGAAAGCCCACGGCCGTATCGAACAACTCAAACGAGCCATGAATCTCCCCGAAGGCGTCTCCTTCGATGAAGACAAGAAACAGTTCAAACGCGAAGACCAGGACAAGGCCCAATGGATGATCCTGCTCGCCATCCTCTTCGTCTACATGCTCATGGCCTTCTTCTTCGAGAGCACTCTGATCCCCTTGAGCATCATCCTCACCATTCCCCTCGCCAGCGTCGGCGCCATCGCCGTCCTGAAACTGACCAACACCTTCATCGACCAAATGGTCTACACCGCCGCCCTGCTATTGATCGGCATCGTCGTCAACAACGGCATCGTCCTCGTCGACTACGCCAACCGCCTGCGACGAGAAGGCAAAGAAAGAAGTGAAGCCTTGCTGCTAGCCGCCCACCACCGCTTCCGCCCCATTATCATGACCGCCCTCACCACCATCTGCGGAATGCTTCCGTTGACCTTCGGCCACACCATTCAGGGCACGGTGAACTTCAAGTCCTTCGGCATGGTCCTCATCGGCGGCATGACCAGCGCAACCCTCTTTACTCTTCTTGCCGTCCCTGTCTTCTACACCCTCATCGAAGACGCCAAGAATGGTTTCAACAATGTCTTGGCCAGTGTCTTCGAGCGTTCCCCCAAGATCGCTGGCTAGTAATTCAGCAGATCATTCATCACCTCTTGCATCCCGGTGACGATTCTGGCGATGCGTTCGGGATCGATCTTGTCCGGGGTGTCTTGTTGCTGGTGATAGTAGGGGTAACGGAAGGGGGCGGTGTCGGTGAGCATGATGGCCGGGTAGCCTTCCTGCCAGAAGGACCAGTGGTCGGACCAGCCGATGCCGGGAAGGGAGCCGGGTGCGGCGATGCCTTCGGTGGGGAAGTCTTCGGCCTCGCGAAAGACACGGATGCAGCGTTTGACCAGTTTGGATGGGGCGGGATTACCGACGAAGCCGATGAAATCGCCCGTGCTCGGGTAGATCAGGCTGAGAGGTGGCGGGTATTTCTGCGAGTTCTTGGCATCGGAGTAGTAACCAATGGTTTCGAGGCTGATCATGGCGACGATGTCTTCATCGCGCTCTTTGCACGTGCGGGCGTAGACGCGGCTGCCCATGTCTTCGGTGCGGAAATACGGGGGCTCTTCATTGACGAACAGGGCCAGACGAAGAGTCCGGGCGTTGGTGGTGCCGACGAAGAGGCGGGCGAGTTCGAGGAGACCGGCAGTGCCGCTGGTGTTGTCGTTGGCTCCGGGGGAATCATAGGCCGTGTCGTAGTGGGCGCCGACGATGACGATTTCGCCGGGCCTGATTGTGCCAGGGAGCTCGACGTCGAGATTACGGACGGTCTTGGTCCGCGATTCGAATGTTTGGTGACGGACTTCCCAGCCGGATTTCCTTAGTTCGGTTTCCAGGTAGGCCTCGGCCTGTTTCAGGCCATCGTAACGGGTGACGTTGCGGGCGCCGATTTCGCCGGCGAGTTTCTCGATATGAGTTTCGAGATTCTTGGCGATGACCGTTTGTTCACTGTCCGCCTTGGGCATTTCACCCCGGTACTTGCTCCCGGGCATTTTGACTGTGACGCAACTCACCCAGCCGAGCGACAACGCGACGCCAAAAGCCAGGATGATCATGACGCGGCCCAGCCGCAGTGGGTGAGTTTTCATCTGTCGATGTTGAAACTGATTTGATCCTCCAGAATTGGAAACCAAATTCCAATACCCGACCCAGGGTTTGCGCGAAAGGTGCGTTTCCGCTCGGTGGTTGCTCGATTCTTGTTCTCAATCAGACGACCGTTCAGAATCCTGTCGATTCCATGAAACGACTGTTGCTTGCCTACCTCTTTGCCTTTGGCGCCTCGGCGGCTGAACCTTCCGACACGACGAACGATCCGGATCCAAAGCCCGTGCAGGTCTATATTCTGTTGGGTCAATCGAACATGTTGGGCTCCGGAAGAATCGAGCCGGGCAGAAAGGGGGACGAGGGTTCGTTGATGCATGCGGTGAAAGAGAAGGGGTTGTACCCCTACCTGGTTGATGACCAGGGCAATTGGACGGTGCGCGAGGACGTTCGTAATGTGCGGGTGATGGGAAGCGGGTTGAGAGACGCAAGGGTGTTCAACAACGAATGGATGACGATCAAGGGCCGGGCGATCGGTCCGGAGATCGGGATTGGACATCACCTGGGAGAAGCGATTGACGCGCCGGTGATGATCTTGAAGAGCTGCATCGGCAACCGCGGTTTGGGTTGGGACTTGTTGCCACCGGGAAGTGAGGGATTTGAATTCACGGATGACGAGGGCGTCACCTGGGTTCATCCCGGATACAAGGGCACGCCGGAGAAGTGGAAGAAAGGCGAGGAGCCGAAGAAGATCAATTGGTACGCCGGCATGCAATACGACGGCGACGTTGCCCGAGCAAAGAAGGTGTTGGCGGAACTCGGCAAGTATTATCCCGCTGCCAAGGCATACGAGGTCGCGGGCTTTTTCTGGTGGCAGGGAGATCGCGACAGCCGTAGCGCCGCGCTATCCAGCCGCTACGAAAAGAATCTCGTTCACCTCATCAAACAGCTTCGCAAGGACTTCGATGCGCCCGCTGCCAAGTTTGTCTGCGCCTCGCTGGCTCAGACCGAGAAGGGTGCGACCGACAACGGCGGCAGGATCTTGAACGCCATGCTCGCCGTCGATGGCGCGGCTGGCAATTACCCTGAATTCAAAGGCAACGTCGCCACCGTCTACACCCATCCCCTATCCAAGGGTGGCAGCTCCGGTGGTCACTACGACAGCAACGCCGAGACCTACATGAATGTCGGCGAAGCCATGGGCAAGGCCATGGTGAAGTTGCTGGAGTCCGACTGACTTGCGGGCGCGGGAAAGGACTCGTTCAAGGAACACGCACCCAAGTGTTGCTACGCCAGTCCCTTCAAGATCTTGCGACGCAATCCTCTGGGATCTTTTCGAAGTTGCCTAATGAATTCGGGCGGTGCCTCGGTGTTCGCATCGTATTTTTCCGCCCAATCGATGATCGCGCTCACCCGCGTAGCATAGCTGGGAACCAAAGCACTTGCAAAAATCAAGTGGTTCATTTCGTCCATGAACAAGTCTTAACGTCGGCATAGGATTACAATGCTAGCGCCCATGGACGAGAATTCGGACAGTCTTTTTTTTTAAAGCGCCGAATTCGCGGCTATTTCAATTCGGGAACCAGAAATCCGCCCGCTTGAGCTTACACTCGGCGGCCATCTGCAGGCAGTAGTCCAAGCGACCCAGGTCCTTGGCGCCACTGTTGTCCGTTCCGAAGGTGAATTTTACGCCGGCCGCCTTGGCCTGCTTGATAAACCTCGCGCTGGGGATCTTGCGCTTGGCATTGATCTCCACGGCAACTTCGTTCGCCACCAAGGCTTTGATGACCTTGCCCATGCGTTGGTCCGTCCACAGCGCATCGTAGTCCAAAGCCTTCGGCAGATAAGTGGCGTTGGCAAAAAAGTCGATGGGTTCGTCCTTGACGATCTTCACCATCCGGCTCACGAGCTCGTCCATGAACTTGTCCTGGTCGGCGACTTTGCCAGCGCCGTTGGCCCAAGCCATGTCGTCGGTGAAGATATAGTCGAAACGCTTTCTGGCTGACTCTGAAAACTTCTTCGTCCAGCCACGACCTTCAGCCTGCAGGCCGAGATACGTTTCCGGAGGGAGATCCAGATCACCCGGTTTCATCGTGGCGTCGCCAGTGAGAGCAATGCCGTAGGTGAAGCCAAATCTCCGCGCGTGCCGCATCAGCCTCTCCGCCGTCAGTCCGTTGCCCAGGTGAACGTGAAAGTCTGGCGTGGGCAGATTGACGGCCTTGCCGAAGGTTCGCAGCCGGTTCTCCACTTCGGAATTCAACGGCTTTCCCGGGGTCTTCACATCATCCGGTAAAAGAAGAACCTTGATGTTCTTGAAAAGCACGACGCTGTGCGGGTCGTGGCATTGAAATGCGAAGGTGCCGTCGTCGAGAACGCAGGAACCCGGTTTGGTGATGAATGGTTTGTCCGGCTCGGTGTAGTCCACTGTCAAACGACCGTTAACGTAGCCGCGAATCGTCTTGCCTCGCACGATGATGCGATAATTGAACCACTCGTCGTTCTTGACCGGTGATCGGCCAAGGTTGCGAACTCCGTAGAGGCTGCCCGTCTTCTTGCGCTCCACATAATCATTCTTGGTTTCGTGGGCCTTGAAATCGGTGTTGATGACCTGAAATTCAAAGCCTTTGTTCGGCCAACCCTTCTCCTGGTATTCGGTGTGGAAATAGATTCCCGCGTTGGCGTTGCCCTCTGCTTTGACGTCCACGGACAGCTCGAAGTTCTTGAAGCGATGATCGGAGACATCGCCGTCATAGAACAAATGCGAGCGCTTACCTTTCGCAGCCAAGGCGCCATCGACGATCTGCCAGGAGTCTTTGTTCTCCGATGGCTTCCAACCGGCGAAGGTTTTGCCATCAAAGAGAGAGATCCATTCGGCCCCCGAAAGGGGCGAAACAACGGCGAGACTAAGAGCGAGTATCAGTCTGTGGTAGGTCATGTTGAGGTGCGGGGGAAATACGAGGAAGCGGGTTTCGTGTCAAACGGATTACTTCTTGCCGGTCTTGCGTTTGCCTCGCTTCTTCTTGGGAGCGGACGGCTTGGGTTTTTCGGCATCCACGGATTCAAGGAACTGTAGGAGTTGCTTCTGCAAGGCGACGACCCGCTTGGGATTCTTGTCCGCCAGGTTGTTGCCCTCTACCGTTGGGTTGGGATCCACCGCGTAGAGTTCGGCGGCCTTGATCTTACCTTGGGGCGTCCAGCTGACGAAAAGCTTGTGGCGACCCTGGCGGATGGTGGACTCAAACTTGCGCGGCCGATGAAAGATCAGCGCGTTATTCGGGCGTGAAAGGAACTTGGTCTTGGGGTTGTGCAGCACGCGCTTGAAGCTGATCCCATCGACTTCGTCGCCCAGCGAATCCTTACCGCCGGCGAGGTCAAAGAAGGTCGGCAGGAAGTCATAGCCAACAACCGGTACGCCGCTGACCGAGCCAGCCTTGATCCCCGGTCCGCGCGCCATGAACGGCACGCGAATGCCGCCTTCGTAGAGGCTATGCTTCGCGCCGGTCAATGGATGGTTCGTGGCAGGTCGTTTGATGTCGCCACCGGGAACCGTCCCGCGACCGCCATTGTCGGTGGTGAAGAACACGTAGGTATTGTCGGCGATGCCAAGTTCATCGAGCGTATCGAGGAGGCGACCGACGGCGTTGTCGAGTTCCTCCATCATGGCTGCCCAAGCGTGAGGATAGCCGCGATCGGGAGTGCCTTTGGATCTGTATTTCGCGAGGGTCTTCTCAGTGCACACGACGGAGAGATGTTGGGCGTAGTAGCTGGCTTGAACGTAGAAAGGTTTGCCGGCCTTCGCCTGCTGGCGCATGAAGTCAATCGCACTGGTGGTCATTGAGGGCGAACGCTTGGGATCCTGGTTGTCGATGAAGTGCGGCGGACCATCGTTGTGGCCACCTTTGACTCCGAGCGTATTCGGCATGCCGCCGGTGCCATTGCCCGTCATGCCATCGCTGGCGTGATAGCCGCACTCCTCGGGCGTGGAGATCATCTGTTCGCCCCATTTGCCAAAGTGAGCACAACGGTAGTCGGTATTCGCCTGTTTCAAGGCCTTCGGAATAGTCATGTGTTTGGCCGGCACCCAGGGACTTTTGAACTCTGTGCCGCTACGCGCCGCCGAAGTTCCGCACAGAATGCTGCGGCGCGTCGGCGTGCACAGCGGCGCTGGCGAATAACCGCTGGTGAAGCGAATCCCTTCGTTCATGATTCGGTTCATATTCGGCGTCTCCAGATACTTCGACCTGGAACTGTCGAGGCGCGGGTCCATCCGATCCGACAACTGACTCCAGCCGTGGTCGTCGGTGAGGATCAGCAGGATATTCGGCGCTTTGGCAGCGAACGCAGAAGCTGTGAAAACGGTCAGGAGGGCGGCGAGCAAGATGGGTTGTTTCATAACTATTTGTTCTTTCCCCTTTTGAAGGGCATAGGCGGATACATTTTCGTCAGGGCAGGGACGGAGGCCCGGAGTTTCTTGAGGGCGGCGGCGTAGTCGTTATTGCGATCTCATTGTGCCATTGGTTCGGATCTTTGGAGAAATCGTAGAGTTCTTCCTGTTCGTCGTTGTAGCGAATGTAGCGAAACCCTTCGCTGCGAATGGTGACGTAGCGATCGCCGAATGACGTGATGGCCGTACTATTCCATCTGGCATTTGGTTTCTGCAGGAGAGGCGCAAGTGATCTGCCGGCAACGGGGTTGGATGGCTTGAGCGCACAGAGTTCGGTCAAGGTGGGATAGATGTCCTGCAATGAGACGAAACGCTTGGATACACCGCCGGCCTTCGTCAGGCCGGGAACGCGGAACATCATCAGACTGTGCGTGGCTTCTTCCCAGGGCGTGCCTTTCTGCCAATGGTCTTTCTCCGCAAGGTGGAAGCCATGGTCCGTCAACAGCACCACGATCGTATTGTCGCGATATCGACTCTTGTCCAAGGCATCCAATACCCGGCCCATTTGCGCATCCGCGTACGCGGTCGTAGCCAGATACGCCTGCACGCCCTGCTTGTGCACACCATGTTCCAACACCTGCTTTACGAACCGGCTCTTGCCCCTGGTGATTTCCCGGCCCAAGGGTGGCACGTCTTCCAGGTCGTTCTCCAGCCGCGGTGGCGTGGCGACCTCAGCCAGCGGGAGCATGTCGCAGTATTTTTGCGGCACGTACCAAGGCATGTGCGGATGAAAAAGGCCGCAGGCGAGGAAGAAGGGTTTGTCATGCTTCTTCTGCAATTGCGCGATCGCGCGATCCGCGTAGGTGGTGTCACCCATCTCCTCTTCCGTCAGATGCGTCGGACCCCAATCCTGCTCCCCACGCGTAAAGGATAGGAAGGGCGCATCCGGTGGAATCTTGTCGCGCTTGTGCGGGACATATTCATCGCACGAGTTCCGGAAATCCCAGCCGTGCCCGATCTTCCCATACGAAGCGACGTAATAGCCCGCTTCTTTGAAAAGTGTCGGTAGAGGAGTGGCTTTCTTCAGCGCCGGGCTGGCATCGATGTTCTGCCCATTGTCATAGACGCCGGATTGCCATGGACGCACCCCGGACAACATCGCCGTGCGTGAAGGAGAACATTTCGGACTGGCGCAATAGGCGTACTTGAACAGCACTCCACTCTCGGCCAATCCACGAATATTGGGTGCCACCACCTGCCGGCGTATCGGTTGGTGTTTCCCAGCAGCCAGGTGTTCAGATCGTCCACGGCCAGGAACAGGACATTGATGGGGCGGGCAGCGGGAGAACTCCACGCGGAAATCAACAGCCCAAGGACAAGAATCGCTTTCTGAAGCCAGCGCGTGGTCATGTGATGAAAGGATACGACGATGCGCGGATCGAGGTAACGGATCAAATGGAGCCTATTTCTTCAGATCCTGTCGGGCTTCTTTCTCGATCACCTCGAAACGTTCGTCTTCGGGTCGTAGCGCCAGTCCCTTCTTTGCGAGGGCCAACGCCTTTTCCGGACGGCCGTTGCTCAGGCACGTTTGTGCTGCTTTTCTGAGTAGCCAGACCTTCCCGGGAGTTTGTGCGACATCGAACTCCAGCAATCGAATGCCATCATCGATCCGCCCATCCTTGATGAGCTGCGTTGCCAAGGCTTGGTTCGAGCCTCCCCAGGCGGATTTCTTTCCCTTGGCCTTGAACCAATCAATAGCAGTATCAACTCCCTCGGTCTTGACCATGTCGTACATTCGTCGTTCTTGGGAGATGCGAGCCTTGCCGGGCATCCGAAAGGGTTGATCGGTGACGACGTGGATCAGCTCCGCGCTGAGATTGACGACGGTCTGCCAAACCTCGCTGCGACCAAAGGAATCTCCCTGATTGCAGAGCACGATGACAAAAGCATCGTTCTCTACCAGACGATTCTCCATCGCACGGAAGCCATTGATCGCGCCTCCGTGATTGATCACCTTGGTTCGACGTTTGGTCACGGGATGCGACCGCGTATAGATCTGCCAGCCATAACCGTATCGACTCTGCTTTCTGCCACCGGCAGCTTTTACCTCAGGTACATCGCGATTGGGCGCAAACATGTGATCGCGGTGTTTCTTGTCCAACAACTTGTCGGTGTAGAGTGCGCGATCCCATCGAAACATGTCTTCCACCGTGGAGTAGAGCGAGCCGGAAGCGCCGGGTGATGAATCCATGTCCATGTAGTCGGCATTGGCATATTCGAACGGGCCCCGCGTGTAACCAGCCGCGCGCTTGGGGAGAACATAGCGGTTACGA
>JBMYQZ010000055.1:0-14281 GCA_049601855.1 Limisphaerales bacterium
TTTGCAATTATTGTCGGAAAATCTACGTTCACCGCTCGCTTTATGAGAATTCGAAATGGTTTCATCAGCGGCTTCTGTCTGCTCGGTCTTTTGGCCGTCGATTCGAATGCTGCCGTCAATTTCAACAGGCAGATCAAGCCGATCCTCGAGGTGCATTGTGTAAGCTGCCATGGCGGCGCCAAGCCGAAGGCCAAGTACAGCCTCGAGACGAAGGAGCTCGCGTTCAAGGATCCGGAAATCATCGCCGCCGGCAAGCCGGGCGAGAGTATTTTCCTGGAACTTTGCGAACTCGGCGAAGACGACGACGACGTGATGCCGCCGATCAAGGAAGGACTCCTCACCAAGGCGCAGCAGCAGTTGCTCCGGCAATGGATCAAGGAAGGCGCCAAGTGGCCTGCCAACGCCAAGCTTGAGCGCAAACAGAAGGCCCGCTTCGTCAAGGACGTCCAACCGATTCTTGAATTCAACTGCCTCGCCTGTCACCGCGAAGATTACGACAAGGGAGGTTATCGCATGGACAACCAAGCCGACATGTTCGCCGGTGGCGACAGTGGCAAGGGCGTCATTGCCGGCCAGCCAGACAAGAGCTGGGTGCACCTCACCATGGCCATGGACGATGATGACGACCTCCTGATGCCGCCGAAGAAGAAGGGTCTTTTGCCGACGGAAGAGATCGAAATGATCCGGCTCTGGATCGAACAAGGTGCCTGGTGGCCGAACGACCTCAAGCTCACGCAGAAGAAGAAGGTCATCGAATCCAAGACCGACGAACGCGACACGGTCGCCCAGATCCGCAAGATGATCCTCGATAAACTTCCGGCCAAGACCGAGAAGGAGATGAAGGAGATTCGGATCACGATTCCCGGCACGGAAACGGAATTCGTGATGGTTCCGATCCCGGGTGGTGAATTCACCATGGGCAGCCCGGCCGGTGAAGCCAAGCGCAAGGACGACGAAGGCCCGCAGCGCAAGGTGAAGATCGCGCCGTTTTGGATGGGCAAGGTCGAAGTGACCTGGCCGGAGTTTGAGCTGTTCATGTACCGCGATGAAGAACGCAAGTATAAGGACTTCATTCCCACCGATCCGAAGATCGACAAGATCTCCGATGCCGTCGCCCGCCCGACCCAGCCCTACGTCGAAATGAGCTTTGGGATGGGCAAAGACGGCTACCCCGCGATCAGCATGACGCAACATGCGGCTCGCAAATACACCGAGTGGATCAGTGCCAAGACCGGCTATTACTTCCGTCTCCCGACCGAGGCCGAATGGGAATACGCCTGCCGCGCCGGCACGACCACGGCTTATTCCTGGGGCGACGATCCAAGTCAGATTGGCGAATACGCCTGGTATGAAGACAACGGTGATTTCAAGTACCAGAAAGTCGGCAAGAAACTTCCCAATCCGTGGGGACTTCACGACATGCACGGCAACGTCGCCGAATGGGTGCTCGATGCCTACGAGCCGAACTACAAGTCGGTGCTCAAGCAGACCGACAATCCCTACAACCGCCCGGTGCAACTCTACCCGCGCACCGCTCGGGGCGGTTCTTGGGATCACCCGGCCGACATGGCCCGCAGCTCGGCGCGCATGGGTTCGGAGGCCGATTGGAAGATTCAGGACCCGCAATTGCCGAAGAGCATCTGGTACCACACCGACGCCCAGTTCCTCGGCTTCCGTCTCCTCATCCCGCTGAACGTCGATGACGTCGACAAGATGATGGATCTCTGGAATGGCGGTCAGGGTCCGAAGGACGATTGAATTAGTTCAATCTGTTGCAGTCTTTTGAGAGGCGATCGTGTTGCGCGATCGCCTCTCTTACGTTTAGAACAGAATCATGAAGCGGATCGTTTTGTTTCTCTTGTGCGCGCTGCCTCTCGCGGCGGCTGATCTCCCCAACATCCTCTGGATTACGAGTGAGGATCACGGGCCGGAAATGGGCTGTTACGGAGATCAACTTGCCCGTACGCCGAATGTCGATGCACTCGCCGCGAAGGGAATGCGCTTCAAGCTTGCCTGGTCCTGCGCGCCCGTCTGTGCGCCGGCGCGGACGACGATCATCACCGGTCTGTATCCACCGAGCTGCGGCGGGCAACACATGCGCAGCATGGTTTCGTTGCCGGGCTTCGTGCAGTTCTATCCCCGCTATCTGCGGGAGGCGGGTTACTACACTTCGAACAACAGCAAGCAGGACTACAACGTCAAGAAGGAGGACAAGGGCTGGAACGAATCGTCCAATAGGGCGCACTACCAGAATCGCCAGCCGGGGCAGCCCTTCTTCGCCATCTTCAACTCCGGCGTCAGTCACGAAAGCAAGATCCGTCGACGCCCGCACGAAGCGGTGACGGATCTGGCAAAGGTGCGCGTACCCGCGTATCATCCCGACAACGCCGAGTCGCGACAGGACTGGGCGCAGTACTACGACATCGTCTCCCAGGCGGACGAGATCGCGGGCAAACATCTTGGCGAATTGGACCAGTCCGGTCTTCGCGACAACACCATCGTCTTCTACTACGGCGATCACGGCTCAGGCATGTCGCGCGGCAAGCGTTGGCCGTACAACTCCGGTCTCCACGTTCCCATGGTCGTCTACTTTCCTGACAAGTGGAAACACCTCGCGCCGAAAGAATACCAGGCTGGCGGCGCCAGTGATCGGATGGTCAGCTTCGTGGATCTCGCGCCGACCGTCCTGAGCATCGCCGGCATCAAGCCACCCATCTGGATGCAAGGTCATGCTTTCGCCGGCAAGCACCAGCAGGCGGCGCCGAAGTACATGTTTGGTTTTCGCGATCGGATGGACGAACGCTACGACTTCATTCGGACGGTCACCGATGGCCGTTACCAATACATTCGCAACTTCAATCCCCACTTCATCTACGGGCAACACGTCGCCTACAACTTCGTCACGCCTTCGACCGCGGCTTGGAAGCGAGACTTCGACGCCGGCAAGTTAAATGCCGCCCAGTCGGTCTTCTGGAAACTCAAACCCGCCGAGGAACTCTACGATCTCCATGCCGATCCGGACGAAGTGAACAACCTGGCGAATTCGCCGAAGCACCTGGCGAAGCTCAAGGAACTGCGCGGGGCTCTGTACGATTGGTGTCGCGAGATCCGTGACGTCGGTTTCCTGCCCGAAGGCGAAATCCACAGCCGCTCCGAGGGAACGACTCCCTTCGAAATGGCGCGCAATCGCGAGAAGTATCCTTTCCACAAGATCTTTGCCGCCGCAGATCTGGCGACGCGTAGAACCAAGAACGCGTTGCCGAAACTGCGCGAATACCTGCTCGATACCGACAGTGCCGTTCGTTACTGGGGCGCGATCGGCATTCTCAATCGCGGCCAACCTGCCGTGCGCGAAATGAGACGCGCGTTGCTCGGGGCGCTCAACGACGATTCACCGTACGTTCAAGTGGCGGCCAGCTACGCCCTTGCCAAGCATGGTGACGAGGCTGGTGTACGCTTTGGCCTGGAGGAATTGCTGGAGCTCAGCCAATGGAAAGACGGCCGCCCGGTCTTCCCGCCGATGGCAGCGTTGAACGCCATCGACAAGCTCGACTCCAAAGCCGCCAAGCATGTTGACGCTATCAAGACTTTCCCGAATTCACTCGGTGCCGGTGGAACCTCGCCGGATGCACGCTACAACGGCTACGTCCACAATCTCCTCTCCAAGACCCTGACAGACCTGGGTGCGAAGCCGCCCGTCAAGCCGAAGCGGAAGAAGAAGTAGTCGTCGGCGCAGCTTGGGTCTATTTTCACGCGCATGAATTTCCAACGGATCTGTAGTTTGGTTGTCCTGTTGACAGGCTGCCTTCAGGCATCGGCGGCCGAGGATCCGTTCAAGATGCTGGTGCGGCCGACAGAGCCATTGTCGCCGGGGGAGCAGCTGAAGAAGTTCCGGTTGCCGAAGGGTTTTGAGATCCAGCTGGTGGCCTCGGAGCCGAATCTGCGCAAACCGATGAACATGGCTTTCGATTCGAGCGGGCGCCTGTGGGTGACGGAGTCGCGGGAGTATCCGAGAGCTGCTCCGACCAATTCCCGACCGCGGGATACAATCCGGATCTTCTCGGATTTCGATCAATCCGGGTTTGCGCAGAGGGTCACAACCTTTGCGACGAACTTGAACATCCCGATCGGGATCTATCCGTTTCGTACGGTGACGGCGGCTCGCCGGGTCGATGTCGGTAGTGCCGGGCGGCCGAATGCAACGGCCGGACAGCTGACCTGGAAGTGCGTCGTCTGGTCGATCCCGAACATCATCCAGCTGGAAGACCGGGATGGAAACGGCGCCGCGGACACGTCGAAGATTCTCTACGGGCCGTTTGATCACACGCGCGACACGCATGGCAACCAAGCCAGCTTTCGACGGGGTCAGGACGGTTGGTTGTATGCCACGCATGGTTTCAACAACCGGTCGGAGGTGGCAGGAACGGATGGGCATTCGGTGCAGTTGCATTCCGGGAACACGTATCGGATGAAGCTGGATGGTAGCCGGATCGAGCAGTGGACGCATGGGCAGGTAAATCCCTTTGGTCTCTGCTCCGATATGTTTGGCAATTTCTACTCGGCTGATTGTCACAGCTCGCCGATCTACCAGCTGATCCGCGGCGCGTACTACCCAAGTTTCGGAAAGCCGCATGACGGGCTGGGTTTTGGTCCGACAACGATCACGCATAGTCACGGGTCGACGGCGATTGCGGGTATCGTGATGATTGATGATCCGGCCTGGCCGTTCGCCTATCGCGGGAACCTCATGATCGGCAACGTGATGACGAGCGGGATCAATCGGGACCGTGTTGATTGGTTTGGTACGACGACGAAGGGGGTGGAGATGGATGATTTTCTCAAGTGCGACGACCCATGGTTTCGGCCGGTTGATCTGCAGTGGGGACCCGATGGAGCTCTTTACGTTGCGGATTTCTACAACCGCATCATTGGTCACTACGAAGTGCCGCTCGACCATGCAGGACGTGATCGCGAACGGGGCCGGATCTGGCGGATCGTTTATCGCGGGGACGGGAAGAAGAACTTGGATTCCAAGATGGGCAACCTGATGGCGGCATTGGGCTCTTCGAATCCCACCAAACGCCTGCTGGCCTTGCAGGAGATCTGCGATGTCTATGGTCGGCGCAGCGTGCGGGAGTTGTTGGCGTTGTTGCGCTCGGGTAACGAACACCATCACGTCGGGGCCCTGTGGGCGCTGCATCGATTGAACGTTCTTTCGGAGCGGAATTTGTTGGCCGCGACCATTGCCAAGACGACCTTGCCGCGGGTTCATGGCATGCGTATCGCGTCGGAGTGGAAGCGCTGGTCGCCAAACTTGAAGAGCATCATCACGAAGTCCTTGAATGCGGAGAATGCGTACATTCGGCGGGCGGCGGCAGAGGCACTCGGGTTGCGGACGAACCTGAATACGGTCGGGCCCTTGTTGATGCGCTTGCGCCAGGTGCGGGAGGAAGACACGCACACGCGGCACGCCATTCGCATCGCCGTTCGCAACCAGCTGCAGACCGGCGGCGCGGGAAGTCTGGATCCGCGCACGAATTGGCCACCGGAATTGAAGCTGGATCTCGCGGAGATCAGCTTGGCGGTCAAGACACCAGCAGCAGCCGGCTTCGTCTTGCGCGCGAATCCCAATCAGATGCGGACGGCGGACCTGAAGAACCGAGCCTGGGAACACGTGGCGCAATACGCCTTGGCCGGAGACCTGGCCAAAGCGACCGAACTGATCCGGTCGGGAAACAAGGACGACGTGGACACTCAGTTGAAACTGTTCGAAATCATTCGGAGAGCGTTTGACAAACGGGGAGAAAAGCTGACTCCGAATCTGCAGGACTGGGGCAACGAGCTGGCGGGGCGGTTGTTGTCCAAAGCCAATCTCGATCGAAACGTCTGGGGCAACCTGCCGCCCAATTCGACGCGTCACAACGCCAATCCGTGGTCGTTGCAGGAGCGGAAGTGCGCGGACGGCAAGAAGGTGAAACTTTTGTCCAGCCATCCCCATGGCGAGCGTTTGCGCGGTCGATTGCGATCACGGATCTTCGAGTTGCCGGACACGCTCGAGTTCTATTTGTGCGGTCACAGTGGCAAACCTGGTGAAGCCGATCTGGGACGCAACATCGTTCGTTTGCGGCTGGCCAATGGACGAATCATCCAGAGTCAAAAACCCCCACGTCACGACACGGCCAAGTTGATCACGTGGGATCTGAAAGAATTTGCCGGCCAGGAAGGCTACGTCGAAGCCAGCGACGGTGACGCCAGCCATTCCTACGCTTGGATGGCCTTCGGTCGTTTCCAACCGGCGCTCTCGGAATTGCGGATCGTTGATGTTGCCCGGCAGGAATCGCGAATGATTGCCGCGGCCAAGTTTGTTCAGGAATTGAAACTGACGGCCCACAAGTCAACGATCGCGAATTTGTTGGCGGATCGGAATGGCGGCCTGCTCGTGCGCAAGGAAGCGGCTGCAACACTGGCGTCTTTGAGCGCCGGGGGACTGCGTTGGGCGGGAGTGAACATCGTCGGCGATCAGCGATTGCCGGAGCGGCTGCGCGATTCTATCGCTGATGCACTGGCCGCAGGCCAAGCCTTGGGGCCATTGTTGGAGCAGGCCTCGAAATCGTCGGCCCATGATGATCAGTTACGACTTGCTTTCGCGCTGGCCGGCGTGACGCCGGGGGCGGAGTTGTTATTGCAACTCGTGGATCAAGGGCTGGCCTCGCCGCGCGTGCTGCAGAACTCGGAAGTGGAAACGAAATTGCAGGCCTCGGCGCCCAAGGAGCTGACCAAGCGGCTGGCACGACTGACGAAAGATCTTCCCGCAGCCGATGAATCTCGAGGCAGGGTCATTGCGGAACGGATTGCTGACTATCGTGCGAACAAGGGGATCAAGGAAGCTGGTCGATCGTTGTTCGACATCGCTTGTGCCGCCTGTCACCAGGTCAACGGGAAGGGCGGCTTGGTTGGCCCCCAACTCGACGGCATCGGAGCGCGTGGGCTTGAGCGGGTGGTCGAGGATATCTTAAATCCGCATCGCAATGTGGACGTCGCTTTTCGTGCCGAGACCATCACGCTAAAGAATGGCGAGTCGATCACCGGCCTGCCTCGGCGCGAAGAAGGCGCCACCTTGGTCGTCGCGGATAGCGCGGGAAAGGAGCAGACCGTGAAGCTCGACGAGATCGCCAAACGTACGACCACCGCGCGCAGTTTGATGCCGGATAATTTCCATGAAGCGATGGTGGTGGCCCAAATGCGCGATCTGCTTTCCTATCTCTTGACCGTTCCCGCGCGTTGACGATTGTCTCATTTGGCGCAGATTGACCCAATGACGGCGGGTCGGATTGCGGGAAACATCGGTTTTTCTTCCAAAATCAAACGGTTCTTGGAATGTCTGTCCGGCACACTTTGTGTTACCGAATCAGGTAGATGAAATGGTCCTATAAATTGATGAGCGTGGCGGGAACGGACGTGAAGATTCACGTGACGTTCTTTCTTCTGCTGGGCTGGGTGGGGCTGACGTGGTTGCCGGGAGGCGTCGCTGCGGCGATTGGTGGGATGATTTTCGTGTGCCTGTTGTTTGCCTGCGTGTTGTTGCACGAATTCGGCCATGTGTTTGCGGCGAAGTACTTTGGGGTGCGGACGCCTGATATCACGCTTTACCCGATCGGCGGTGTTGCGCGGTTGGAACGAATGCCGGAGAAGCCTTCGCAGGAGCTGATCGTGGCCTTGGCGGGTCCGGCGGTGAACGTGGTGATCGCCATGGTGCTGTTCGTCCTGGTCGGCGTGAGCGCGGTAATGGACGGCCTGACGAACCCAGTTGCCCCGCTGCTCGTGCAACTGGCGGTTGTGAATGTTTGGCTCGTGCTGTTTAACATGATTCCGGCGTTCCCGATGGATGGGGGGCGGGTGTTGCGATCTGTATTGGCGATGAAGATGAGTCATCACCGCGCTACCGAGATCGCCGCCAAAGTGGGCAAATACATGGCCTTGGCGCTTGGTCTTGCTGGTTTGCTCTACAGTCCGATGCTGATCGTGATCGCGGTGGTCGTCTATTTCGGGGCCAGCCAGGAACTGTTGATGTCACGCATCAAGCAACAGGGCGGTCGAACGTGGCCCTTTGGGGACCTTTTCGGGGGCGGTCGCCCACGGCCTCAGCAACCAAGTGCCGGTCCTCGTTCGTCCGGTGCTTCGCCGGTGATCGACGACTCCGGAAACGTCGTGGGCTGGGTGGATGAAGAGCGTCAACAAGGCCCTCGGGCAAAGGTCTACGTGCATCGCCCGTAGACCGGATTTATCGGGATTTTTCGGTGAACAAATGCCGCTTGGCAGCGGGTGGGTGATTTGATTCACTCGGCGCGCATGAACCGCTTCCCAACCCTCTTTCTCGCCCTCTTGGGTTGGGCCTTGGCTTCGCCATTGTTCGCGGCAAACCCGGAAGGCCCGTGGACCTTGAAGGCGCCGAAAGTGCAGGCGGGATTCACCGATGGTGGTGTGATCAAGGCGTCCGGTGGGGTGGTGGTCCAATATCAGGAGGAGAATGGCCAACCCGCTGAAATGTCGGCGGAGTCGATGAGCATCAATCAGGGGACCGGGGAGGTTGTGGCCAAGGGCACGGTGTTTCTCCGGGGGCGGGGGCAGACCTGGATTGGGGATGAACTGAGATACAATTTCAAGACCGAGGACATCGGCAGTGCTCACTTCCGCACCGGTTTGGCGCCCATGTTCGCGGGTGGCAGCGGACTTGGCGCCAGTCTTTCCAACAACGTTTATTCCGCGACCAATGCAGTCATCACCGCGGACGATCTGAACGTGCCTTATTATCGGGTGGAGGCGAAGGAAATTACCGTCATTCCCGGCAAGGAATTCCGTGCCAAGAAGGCGACCGTCTACGTGGGCAACACACCGGTCTTTTATCTGCCGAGTTATCGCCGGAGCTTGGAGCGACATCCGAACAACTGGGTCGTCAATCCCGGGTATCGAAGTATTTGGGGACCGTTCCTGTTGATGGATTACAACTGGATCGCGAGCAGCAATCTCAGCGGCGCGATGCACTTGGACCTCCGGCAGCGCCGCGGCATCGGCGTGGGGCCCAAGGTTGATTGGAACCTCGGCCGCTACGGTGACGTCGAGCTTGACTCCTACTACATTCATGACGAGAACCCGCAGTTGAGTTCCACCACGGCACCGCCGGATGCGAATCGTCAGCGCGTCAAGTTTGTCTACCAGGTGGAGATCCGGACGAACTTCACGGCGAAAGTGGTTGGACGTTATCAGAGTGACCCGTTCATCTTGCGAGACTTTCACGAATGGGAATACCGCCGGAACACCCAGCCCAGTTCCTACGCCGAAGTGGAGTACCTCTGGGACGACTACTCGCTCAACGTCCTCGCCATGCCGCGGGTGAACGACTTTTTCGAACGGGTGGAGCGGTTGCCGGAGATCCGCTTCACGGGTTTGCGACAGAAACTGGGTGAGACCCCGTTCTACTTGGAATCCGAAACTTCCGCCGGCTACCTGAAGCACGAATTTGCGAACAATGCGACGGCGCCCTTTGCCGCTACGCGGGTCGATACCTACCACCAGGCGATTCTTCCGAAGACCTTCAACAATTGGCTGAGCGTCACGCCGCGCGTGGGCGGCCGCTACACCTATTACAGCGAGACGGAGGGCGCGCTGGCCCTGAATGAAGCCGAACGCTGGGTGTTCAACACCGGCGCCGAGGTTTCGACCAAACTCACCCGGACTTGGGAAGGAACCGAGCTGCCCTTGTTCAAATCGCGTGGCATTCGCCACATCATCCGCCCGTCGGTGAACTACGTTTACCTTCCCTCACCGAACAAACGGCCGATCGACCTTCCGCAGTTCGACACGACGATCCCGACCTTGCGCCTGTTGCCCATGGACTATCCGGATTTCAACTCGATCGACGCGGTCGACAGCGAGAACACCATGCGCTTCGGCATACGCAACAGCGTGCAGACGAAGCGCGAGGACGAGGTTTCCACCTTGTTCAACTGGAACCTCTTCACCGACTGGCGTCTTCGTCGTCGGCCCGACCAGGATACCTTTGCCGATCTTTTTTCGGACCTGGATTTCCAGCCACGCGAGTGGATCGGTTTCACCTCTGAGACGCGTTACGACATCGATCCCGGCGTGTTCAGCCTGGCGGATCATCGGGTGGTGCTCACACCGTATCGGGATTGGAACCTGAGTCTCGGTCATCGTTACGTGCGGCGCAGTCCCGTGCTGGGTGTCGGCCACAATCTGTTTCTTGCCAACTACTACTACCGCGTGAACGAGAACTACGCCTTCAACATGCGGCACACCTTTGAAGGTCGTGACGGCGTGATGGAAGAACAGTCCTACAGCATCTATCGCGATTTCCGCAGCTGGGTGGGCGCCCTGACCTTTCGCTTCCGCGACAATCGCATCGGCGCGAATGACTTCACCGTTGGGTTTACATTTTCCTCCAAGGCGTTCCCGCGCTTTGACCTCGGCGCCGATCAGGATCGACCGGAGTTCTTGATCGGAAATCGTTGAGGGGCATCGGCCTAACGGCGGATGACCTTCAGGCGCAGCGAAGCATTCCAAACCGAGTCCGACCAATCGGGACGAATCTTGCGGGTGGTATTGAGACTTCGGGCAAGGCCATCCATCGAGATTTGACCGGGCGAATAGGGAGCGAAGAACAAGGCGTTCACACACCGATCATAATCCGGGCAGTTACTGCCGAGGTATTCGACAGGCGGAGGAACGTTGGGGCCGTTATCCGCGAAGTTGGGTCGGAGGATGAGAATATATGGTTGATCCAGTTTGGCCGACATGATGGGGAAAGGTAGCCGGAGAGAGTCTGAGTCTTGTCCCGATTATCCCGTCAAACGACGTAGCATCCCGGCTACGCGATTGTGACTCTCTCCGGCAAATTCAAAATTTTTTTACTGGTTGAACTTGCGTTCACCTACCATCAGGAAACCTGCGTGCTGGCTATGGGAACAAAGTAAGTTCGATCGTCCGATTCGGCTATACGTACGCGACGGTAGATTGATCTTCGCAACTCCGTAACTTAGATACGGGTCAGACAACCGTGGCGTTCAGGCGGGAATGATGCCCTTGCGAATGGCAAAGCGAACCAGATCGGTTTGCGAGGAGAGACCGAGTTTACGCATCAGGTTGGCGCGATGAGTTTCCGCCGTGCGCGGACTGATGAACAACTTGGCGGCGATCTTCGAACTGCTCAGTCCCTCCGCGGCCAATTGCAGCACCGTGCGTTCGCGGTTGGTCAACGTGTCGTAGACATCGAGGGAAGACTTGCCCGGATGTTCGAGGTAACCATTCAACGCCCGTTCGGCCAACACATCGGTGAGATAACGACGCCCGGCGGCCACCGTGCGGATGGCTTTGAGAAACTCGTCGCCGTCGCAATCCTTCATCAGATAACCGGAGGCCCCGTTGCGCAGTGCTTCCATGACGAACGGCTCGTCCGAATACATGGAAAGCACCAGCGACTGCGTGTCAGGGAAGCTCTTCTTGACCTGTTTGATCACTTCCAGCCCATGCAGACGCGGCAACATCAGATCGATGACGAGCACGTCGGGTTTCTTGTCCTCGACCAGTTGCACAGCCTCCAAACCGTCGCCGGCTTCACCGGCCAGTTCGAATTCCGAGGAGCGTTCGAGCACCAGGCGCAGTCCTTGCCGCACGATGTGATGGTCGTCGGCCAAGGCCACGCTGATGGTTGAGGAGGTTGTCATGATTGGGTGTGGCTGGGAGCGGTTGAGTTTATTGGCAAGTCAACGGTCAAACAAGTGCCTTCGCCGGGAGCGGATTCCACGAGGAATTCGCCGCCCAGCAATTCGGCGCGCTCAATCATGCCAGTTAGTCCGCTGGTCTTGAATTCACGCAGCTTGGTGCGCGAATCAAAACCCGGTCCGTCGTCCTGAACCTGCAGGCGACAACGCTCCGGCTCGATCCAGAGCCGGACCTCGGCGGTCTTGTTGGTGGCATATCGAATGACGTTGGTAAGCGATTCCTGCACGATTCGGAATAGGGCGATTTCCAATGGGGGGGCAGGCGCTCGGAGGAGCCGTTGTGCAGGAAATTCACCTGCAATCCCGCCTGGTCTTGAACGCGGTTGAACTGCCAGTGCAGCGCCTTGAGCAATCCGAGTTCGTCGAGCATTTGCGGGCGCAGATCGATCGAAAGCTGGCGGACCTGAATCATCAGTTCATTTACCACGGTCAGCGCCGAGCCCAGGTTCTCACCGGCCTTCCCGTTGGTCTCGCGGATGCCGGTTTCCAGCATGGCCTTGATACCGGTGAGATTCTGACCGATCTCGTCGTGGAGTTCGCGCGACAATTGGCGCCGCTCTTCTTCCTGCACCTCAAGCATCTGGCGCGACATCTCCTGCATGCGCTGGCGGCTCTTGTCGATTTCATCAAAGAGCTGCGACTGGTACAAAGCGATGGAAAGTGACCCGGTGATTTCCTTGCCGATGCGAATGGTTTCGGACGTGAACGGTCTGTCCTGGTTCGACGCGATCACGATGACGCCGAGCAACATGTCGTGCGCGATCAGCGGAAAGAGACAGATGCGTCGCCATTTGGAATCGGGAGTATTGTCTTCGGCCCGCGTGAACGGATTCACGTTCTGCGCGAGGACGAGATTCTCCACCTCGTTGAGTCGTTCCAGCAATGAACGCAGCTCGGTGTCCATCGTACGTCGGGCGCCGGGGCGGACCTGGTCCCGGGAGCGCCGTGCCAGGCGGGTCAATTCGTCGGACTCGATATCGAGATGCCACACCTCGGCGAGGTCCACGGGAATGAGTTCTTGCAGACTGTCGAGCGAAGCCTCGGCGACTTCGCGGGGCGAAAGCGTTTGCAGGATGGCCTGGTCGAGGGTGTGCAGGCATTGCAGGCGGAAGGTGAGCCGGCGTTGCGCCTCCTCGGCAGTGCGACGCACCTCGATTTCATCCTGCAGGGCGACGTTGGCGCGCTCAAGATCGGCGGTGCGATCGATGATCTTTTGTTCGAGTTGTTCGTTGGCTTGGCGCAAGGCGAGCTCGGCGCGTTGAATGCGCAGCAAGGCCTCGACGCGTGCGATCAATTCGTAATTCTGGATCGGCCGAACGATGTAGGCATCTGCGCCGAGATTCAGACCGGCGGCTTGCATATCCGGGGTGATTTCACTGGCGGAGATCAGCCCGATGAACACCTTGCCCGTTCGGGGATCGGCCTTCAGTTCGCGACAAAGGTCGATGCCGTTGACATCCGGCAATCGTACGTCGAGGAGGATCAGGTCTGGTTGGGAACGACTCAGCGCCCGCCGGCACTCATTGCCCGAGTCGCATTCGGAAACGTTGTAGCCGCTTTCCTTGAGCAGTTCACACAGAGCCAGACGACTGATCGAATTGTCGTCCACCACCAGGATGTGTTCCCGTCGTTTCACCGCGTCTCAATCTTTCGAACGGACCGCGACTGTAATGGGATCTGACCAAGCCGCAAACTTTCGGTTTTCTCTTTGGCAAGATCGACGGCCTTCTTGTGGAGGGCTTTCAGGTCGGTCAATTCCTTCTCCGCCGATTCGATCCTTCGTCGCTGAAGTCGTGACCTCAACATGCCCTGCCGTGGTTGTCCTGGGATCGCTGCACGGCATTCTGCAGAACCGCCCGATGTCCATTTTGCCCTTCGCGAGCCCATCCCCAACATCACGCCTGCGCGATTTCTCGAATCGGTGGTGGTTTTCACTCTTCGGAATCAGCTCCCATGGCTCTTCCGCTCGCCTGACCGGCATACGCATAAACACGTATGTCCACTACGGTCAATCCCGTGCACTCTGTCGGCAACGTTACGATTCCGCCTTTGGGGGAAGGTCGGCTTGGGTCGGGCTCGGTTACAAGGAACCGGGTCTGATCCAGGCGGTTTTTCATTTTCAGGACGAAAACCAAACTTTTTCTTGGCCTTTCCGGGCCGCCACTCATCATCCGGCCCGTGCATTTCCGGAAGACAGCCTTGATCGGGGTCGGCCTGCTCGGCGGCTCCCTTGGTCTCGCGATTCAGCGGAGGAATATCTCCGATCGGGTCGTTGGATATGTGCGCCGCGAGGCGAGCATCGCGGCTTGCCAGGAACATGGCGTCGTCGATGAGGCGACCATGGATTTGGCGGCTGCCGTCGCCGGTGCGGATCTGGTGATTTTCTGCACGCCGTTGGCACAAATGCGGGAGCTGGCCGCGACGGCGATGCCGCATTTGAAGGAAGGGGCCATCGTCACGGATGTAGGCAGCGTGAAGGGGCA